>JAHEOB010000048.1 GCA_018610095.1 Halothece sp. MAG | reverse complement strand
CCCTTCTAAACTGTTAGCCACCGCTTCCGCGTGTTTGATTCCTACAATATCGCGGTCTGGTCCAATGACGACTCGTTTGGCTCCTTGAAGCTGGTTGGTGTAATGTTCTTTCCAATTCCCAGAACCCATGAGATTGGTGGTGGCAGTTAAGCCCAGCTTCCGTAAGACATCGGCTACTGGCTCTCCTTCAACGATGAAGATGGGGAGACCTTGCGCGATCGCGTTTTGCACTTCTTTGTAGTAAAGCAGGGCAACTTCGTTCTGATACGCCGTCTGATCTAACTCAATTCCCTTTTCTTCCGCTCTTGATGGCGTGAGCCATTGACCGTTCACGCGATACTCCTGCCAAATCTTTTTCTTGCCTTCACCATCATCAAGTCTGACCGTGCGAATCAGCGGGTTGCCGTTGGTGTCTGTATAAGTCCAGTGACGTTTTTGTTTCGGGGTGTAAGTTTTTTTGGTGCGCTGGGGCGCAACAGCGTTGCGGATTTTCCGTTTTCCTTCTTCGGTGGTGGCGCAGTCGCAACTGTAACTGCCATAGCGTCCATTTCGATGATCTACCTTAAAATTCGGTGCTTCGCAAACCGGGCAATGATAGGAAGTTTCGTAGCGTCCGGCTTTTCCGCCATCTTCGGTTAGCTGGTCGAGATGGTTGCGAATATCGAAGGTAGCACGGCAGGATTGTAAACTTTGCTGGTTAGTTGCTAGGATGTTACTTGCTATCATGATATTGGTGTTTGTTTTTTTTATCGACATCTAAAAAAATAACATCACTATCCCTGCCTCTTCCAGGGGCAGTAGTTTTTTCACAATTAAATAATCTCAACCCGCGCTACAAGGGAAGTTGAGAGTTAAAAGAAATGTTCGGGAAATTTAGTTTACTCCCGAACCCTTTTGCTGTTTTTGTAGAGCAGTTTTAGATCTTCTAATGCTTTTAATATAAATATTTTATTTTTCCCAATATATTTGTCGTTCTAATTTATGTGTTAGTGTTTTATTATCTTTTAAACGATCTAAAAAGACTTTACCTTCTAAATGATCTATTTCATGTTGAATAACACGAGCAAAAAAACCACTAGCTTCAAATTCTAAAGGTTGACCATAACGATCTAATCCTGATACTTGAATTGATGATGGTCTAGAAACTTGTGCATGTAAATTTGCATATGCAATACTAAGACAACCTTCCCAATCAGTTTCATAAGAATCTGATATAAATTCAAGGACTGGATTAATTATTACTGTCAATGGTATGGTGTTTTCACTACCTAATTGTTTTTTAGTAAGTTCTGCTATTACAATGATTTTCTTAGAAATACCTACCTGTGGTGCTGCAATACCAACACCATTTTGGTCTCTCATCGTTTCAATCATGCCATCAATTATATTTTGTAATATTGGTGAGTTTAATTCCTCTTGTGATACAGAATCTGTTCCGTTTCTAATTATGGGATTACCTATATTAATAACTTCAAACTTCAAAAAAATCACCACCTAGATTATAAATTATTATTTAATATTATAACCCAATATTATAATTCTAACAATTTAGACTGATCAATTTTTCAATCTCTATGTTTGCTAAAATAATGTCTAAATTAGTGACATTATTTCTCAAACTATCAAGGAAAACTAGAATCTCACAATCATAAGTAGGTGAGCATAAATAAACGTAAAATACTGTTTTTGTTTAATCAGCCTCCTATTAAAGCTTTCAGCAAATTGGATGTAACTTTAAATTAGGCTACCTACTTATTTTCCAAATATTTTCTAAATATTTTGATTGATAATCTAATTCTGGAAAAAGTAATCCCTCATTTATACCTAATAAATTAAGTTCCTGTATTAAGTTGTCTACTTTATCCCCCTTAATTCTATAAACTTTCATAAAATCTTTTAGCTCTTTGTGGGTAAAATTATTAAATTGAAAAGGTTCGCCAATTTCATATTCATCAGATATTAATTCATTTTTATTTTTTCCTCCATGGATTGTAAAAGCTCCTTGTTGTACATGTAATCTAGGATTATTTCGATATGGAAATACTGCAACAGGTTTACGTATTTGTTTTAAAAATTTCTTTACATAATAATCCATATTTGGATCGTGACTATCTATACTGGGATCGTTACTTGGTTTATAAATAGTATTCTGATAACGATTACATAGTTCTTTCCAAAGTTCCTTTGGTGGAAATTCTAAATCAAATTTTGACTGATTTACTTCATCATTAAAAAACAAATCTGATAAACCTTGTGATATTGCCATATTGGCTCTTAATATAGCATTAAAATTAAAAGGGGTTTGAATTCGTTTTTCTTGATTTATACATCCAGGTTCTTGTAAATACATTGTATTTGAATAATCATTAAGAAACCATGATCTTAAAACAAAAAGAAGTCTATCATTATTATTGTCATCAGGTTCTCTGTAAAGAGCAAAAAAAAGAGCAAATAGAATATTTTCTGTCCAATCTAATAGACGAGTAGATGCATGATAATGTTGCATCAAACATAACCACTCAAATATTGATTTAATTTCATTTCTATAACTAGGAAATCTTGTTTGAAAGTGACGAACCAGACTAAGTTCTATGAGATTTTTATCACGAAAAATCCCTGGAGTTAAATTTTCTTGGCATTCTTTATCAGTTTTATCTTTTTCTCCTCTAAACCAAATTCCAAATTGTGTAAAACCGTTTTTTGTACTCTGATGTTTAGTTTCCCAATTTTCAGTATTAAGACAATACTTTGCTATACTTATAACATCACTTACTGACTCAATAAGATTGTTTGAGTCTGAATAATTCGTTTTTTTTGATTCCTCTTCTAAATGACTAAAGTCTGTTTTTTTGTCATTATTTAAATTATTTTGTTTAGCTTCATTATCCATATTTTTATCTCCTTACTCGCA
This sequence comes from Halothece sp. MAG, assembly GCA_018610095.1. GTDB lineage: Bacteria > Cyanobacteriota > Cyanobacteriia > Cyanobacteriales > Rubidibacteraceae > Halothece. The sequence continues at coordinate 419 of JAHEOB010000048.1, read as the reverse complement.
CAATTATCATCTCTGAATAGATTAAAACGATAATTCAATTTTATAGTCTTTCATTTTATTACATTATCTTACAGACCATCTAACACTCCAGTTAATGCTCTATCAACTTTGAGCTTTACAATAATACTTTCTGCACTGTTTTTCCCAGATTAATATAGTGTTTTTTACAATACTTTTCCCAATCTTTTGCCTTCCTCACTCGCATCAATAAATAGTTATTGGTGAGGAACGCTCGAACAAGACTCGCTAACTCCACAAACAAGCAATTTAGTTTACTACGACAGTGGCAAGCGCGTCTTAGTCCTCGCTTGGAGTCAAGTTAGGACTGCGCGATTGTCTTAGTTTCAATTATAAGAATTACCCCTAGAAAACACTAGGGGCTAAAAGGTTCCTGTTTTGTTTCTACCTGTCGTACAAGT
>JAHEOB010000047.1 GCA_018610095.1 Halothece sp. MAG | reverse complement strand
TATTTTTTCCACAGTTCTAGAAATGCTACAACGTAATCCCGAGTTAAAAGTTTATGCGTTACATGATGCTACTCCTCGGGGAGTTCAATTAAGCTATCATCTGCAAACCAGTTCCAATTGGTTTCAAAATACTTCCACCAAAATTTACGATGTTGGATTAAGCCCCCATCAAGTGTTCAAAGGACGCAATTTTTTTATCAGGAAGTCTTCCTACTCAGCAGGACAAGCTCAACAACTTGATCCTAATTTTCGAGAACAATTAGCAGCCAAAGAATTAGCTTGGCTAGATCAAGGAAACTTTGTTGAATTAGAATCCATGCCACCCAAACGAATTATCACGACTCTAATGCGAGCAATTAATAGAAGTCAAACTCCCATGGCAGAAATGAGTCAAGATGATTCGATCACCACGGAAAGGGAAGGTGAATATGAACCGGCACAAGGTTACTTTTTCATGGCGAGTTTTGATGGAACGGAAAGCGGGAATGCCGTGTTTGCTTCAGAAACGTTTGGTTAATTTCTAGCCCTATGGCAGTATTTTCTTTAAAGAGTAAATCGTTATTTGTTTTTGACCCCATCTCCTTATCCCCCCTTAAGCATTCAGCGATTCATCCGTAGCCACATTTCTAAACTAGTCAGTAACCATAATTTAACCCCAAAGCGTCGCCAGACATCTCCTCGAAAATTGAGAAAATCTTTTATTATATCTTGATTCAAATAGGGCGCGATCGCGCTGTGTTTACTTAATAATAATTTTTTTGCTTTTCGTTGCCAATAGCGACTAAATCCAATTTGCACAGGAACCATCATCCCACTTTTGGGACGTTTAATAATGGTTTCTGGAAGTAAATCTTGCACCGCTTGTTTAAGAACAGCTTTTTCTTCGGCACCAGCTAATTTATATTCTGGGGGAATCTCCATGGATAATTGCACAATGCGCTGATCAAATAACGGCGATCGCGCTTCTAAATTTGCAGAGCGAGTGATATTATTAACCTTGGTTAGAATATGATCCGCTCCCTTAAACTTAATGTTAATCCCCATCAAGCGATTGAGATATTGCGCTGAAGAAAATAAATCGTCTGCAAATACGGTGGGTTCATTTTTCACTTGATGCCAAATCTCTGGGCGTAATAATTGGGGCAAATCCTCTGCACATTTTTTAAACGACAATAAATAAGCGTTTTCAATTTGCTGTTGATTATTACTGTATAATTGATTGAGTAACATCGGTTGGTTTTTAGGGCCACCGAAACAAGGATCACCCCCTTCCCCATTAAAAATAATGCCCACATCATTTTTGGCTTGTTGTGCTAACAGAAAATTGGGAACGGTCAAGGGATCACCAATGGGATCATCTAAATGCGACATGGCAGTGGGTAACTGTTGCCACATTTGCTTTAGGGAGATTTCTAAAATGTGGTGATGCGTTTGACAATGTTCGGCAACTAAACGAGAAAAAGCTAATTCGTTGCGAAATTCCTTTCCGAAATGAATAGCGTAAGTATGGACAGGCTGATCATGATATTGACTGACTAAAGCAGTGATGCAACTAGAATCTAATCCCCCTGATAAATAAACGCCAACGGGTTCATTTTCAGGTAAATATTCTTGGACAATGGTATCAAGGCGCGATCGTAATTTGTTAGCGTGCCAACTTTGGTTTTGATCTTGGCCAATAATATGTTCTTGAGGTTGCCAATAATACCATTTTTGTTGTTGAGGAAATTGTAAGATCATTCCTGGGCGCAACTCCCGAACGTCTCGCCACATGGTTCTTTCCCCAGGTACAAAGGAACAGGATAAATAGTCTCGTAGGGCTACTAAGTCTAACTGTTGTGTGTGATAGGAAAGCAGGGATTTTAAACGCGGGGCAATCCATTTTGTTGTTCCAGAAATCGTATAGTAAAGGGTATAACCGCCCACCGGATCACGGGCTAAAAATAAAGTTTTCTCAGCGCGATCGTAAACTGCTATTGCAAACATTCCTTGTAATTCGGTGAGGCAATCAACTCCCCATTTTTCCCATAACAGAGCAATTAATTCACAGTTAGTTTGATGGGTTTCCCTTGCCATTCCCAATCGTTCAAATAAGGAAAGGCGATTACTTAACCAGATATCCCCTACCACAACAAACCGTTGGCTTGGACTCTCGTTAGTGGAAGCCCCAGAGATTGCAATTTCATCCTGAACCAAGAAAGCATCTGTCACCGCTTGCTGATTCAGATTCCCCCAACCGATTATCCACGAGGGAGTTACTTTGTCTAACATCAAATCTTAATTGTGGCTAATAATTGATTTTCATACCATATTTTTCCAGAATTGTCCACTTTTTGTGATCTCATCCCTATTCGTGGCTTCACCAAAATTTGTTTTTGTCATGGCTTTGTCAATCCGGGGGGAGGGGATATGGCATGACGCATTGACGGGCTTAGAAAGGGGTTTTTCTATAAAAAGCACTATTTCCAATTATCTAGAAAAGAGATTATCATGAGATCGAAAATTGAGCAATAACAATCCTCTAAAATCGCCTCAATTCGTGAAATATTAAGAATGATTACTTAAAGTGAGAATGGTGCCATGCTACAATTTACTAGAAAACTACGGTTAATTGAATAAACTATTCAGTCTGAACTATCAATATCGGCTCAAGGCTAACACACAGCAGGCAAGGAGTAATGGGCGTGGCATCTGCCAAATCTTTAATTATTGGTTCTGTGGAAGCCTATAGTGGCAAATCCGCAACCATTTTAGGAGTTGCACATCAACTACAAAGCAAAGGAATTAACTTAAGTTATGCCAAACCGGTGGGAAGTGATTTTTATCGAGAAGGTAATCATACCACCGAAGATGATGTCGCCTTTATGGCGCAAGCGTTAGAATTATCCTCACAACAAGTGGGCAATCCCTTAGTTAACTTAACGCGCACCAGCCTAGAAGAAACGCTCCAAAGTGCTTCTCCCCCCGATTATCGCAAAGCCCTGCGAGATTATGTCACTCAATTTAATGATAGTGAATTAGTATTAATGGAAGCTCCCCCAAGTTCATCCCAAGGGAGTTTATTTCATCTCTCCATTGAACAAATGGCAACCACTTTAGACGCCCCTGTTTTACTGGTGGTTCGTTATAACTCGTTGCTGGTAGTGGATCAAATTTTAGCAGCGCAACAACGCCTTGGCAGTTGCCTGTTGGGGGTGGTGATTAATGATGTGCCCCCTGAGGGGGAAACAGAAATGACGACGGTCGTTAAGCCATTTTTAGAACAGCAAAATATTCCCATTTTCGGAATTTTACCCCAGAATGCCCTATTACATAGTGTAAGTGTTCGTGAATTGGCTAAAGCATTAGAAGCGAAAGTGCTTTGTCGCAGCGATCGCCTAGATTTAATGGTAGAACAATTAACCATTGGGGCAATGAATGTTAATTCTGCCTTAAAATATTTTCGTAAAGGAAAACATTTGGCCGTAGTTACTGGCGGCGATCGCAGCGATTTACAATTAGCAGCCCTAGAAACCTCTGCTCATTGTTTAATTTTAACCGGTCATGTTCCCCCACAAGACTATATTTTATCCCGTGCCGAAAGCCTAGAAATTCCCATCCTTGCTGTGGAATTTGATACCCTAACTACAGTAGAAATTGCACAACGCAGCTTTCAACAAGTTCGGATTCAAGAACCTATCAAAGTACAATATATCCAAGATTTAATGGCTCAACACTTTGATACTGAACGGTTAATGAATCAACTTGGCTTGAAACCTGTTGTATCTAATTCTTAGATTGTTACTCATCTGTCAATAACTATGCAAACCCTATCCAATCCCCAAACCCAACCGGAAACTAGTTCTGCGTTTGATACCACCATTCACCGTCGCAAAACTCGTCCGGTCAAAGTGGGTGATGTCACCATTGGTGGCGGCTACCCTGTGGTTGTCCAGTCCATGATTAACGAAGACACCCTTGATGTCGAAGGTTGTGTCGAGGGGATTCGCCGGCTGCACCAACAAGGATCAGAAATTGTCCGTGTTACCGTTCCCAGCTTAGCCCATGCGAAATCCTTAGCCCAAATAAAAAGCCGTCTAGAAGAAACTTATAAACCTGTGCCACTGGTGGCGGATGTTCACCATAATGGCATGAAAATTGCCCTAGAAGTTGCTAAGCACGTGGAAAAAGTGCGAGTCAACCCAGGGCTTTATGTTTTTGAGAAACCCAAATCTGACCGCACTGAATATACCCAAGCAGAATTTGATGAAATTGGGGAAAAAATTCGGGAAACCTTAGAACCGTTAGTGGTTTCCTTGCGGGATCAAGGAAAAGCAATGCGCATCGGCGTTAATCATGGTTCACTTGCCGAGCGCATGCTATTTACCTATGGGGATACCCCAGAAGGGATGGTGGAGTCAGCACTGGAATTTATTCGGATTTGTGAATCTTTAAACTTTTATAACCTTGTCATTTCCTTAAAAGCTTCTCGGGTTCCTGTCATGCTGGCTGCTTACCGACTAATGGTTAAGCGTATGGATGAGTTGGGAATGGATTATCCCTTACATCTTGGAGTGACAGAAGCTGGTGATGGCGAATATGGACGCATTAAATCCACTGCTGGCATTAGCACCCTGTTAGCAGAAGGCATTGGCGACACCATTCGTGTTTCCCTAACCGAAGCCCCTGAAAACGAAATTCCCGTTTGCTATAGCATTTTGCAATCCTTAGGACTCCGCAAGACTATGGTGGAATATGTGGCTTGTCCATCTTGCGGACGTACGCTCTTTAACCTGGAAGAAGTATTAGAAAAAGTCCGGGCTGCGACCAGTCACCTCAAAGGGCTGGATATTGCGGTCATGGGCTGTATTGTCAATGGTCCCGGTGAAATGGCAGATGCGGACTACGGCTACGTTGGCAAACAGCCAGGATACATCGCCTTGTATCGCGGACGAGAAGAAATTAAGCGCGTTCCCGAAGAGCGAGGGGTGGAAGAATTAATCAATCTCATTAAAGAAGATGGTCGTTGGGTGGATCCCCCAGAAGAACAAGAACAACAAGAATAATTCCCCAATAACATTCACCGCTAGTTAATCTCACCTTCTCCCACTAACGCCCTAGTGGGAGATTTTTATGTGAATGCGACAAAAAGACAAATTTTATCTATATGCCAAAGATGCCTTGAATCATGGGTAATAAGTTGTTTAGTTCCTCGGCTAATTTGGCAGCATTTGGCAAATCTGCTCTAATTCCTTTAAGCATCGTTATAGCGCGTTTAGCTAGGCTTTTATTTTCTTCTTCTTTGGAGCTTTGCGCTGCTTTTGCTAGATTTTGAACTTGGTTGAGGGCTTCCTTTTTATCATTATCATTGAGGTTTGTCTCTTCGTTAATCGCATTTTGCAACTGCCTCAGTTGTTGTTTAAGATTTGGTTGCTCGTCTTCTGAATCAGCAGACAATTCTTCAATGCTGTTAGTGACAGTACTGTTGACATTATCAATGCTGAGATTGACATTGCTAACATTAAAATCGCCGCCAACATTTTCTGCAAAAATCCCTTTTTTCTCTTCACTATCGCTCATGGCTTTACTCTCTGCGGTGCTTTTATTGATAATCGTAGAGGACGGTGGAGTATAATGGCTAGCTAAAGTAGTAATTGTTTCTTTCAAATCTTGAACATGACGTTTTTCAGCTTCCAAAAGTTCAGCATTTTTTTGGGCTTCTAGACGCGCTTCATAGGCTTCAGTAAAGGTATGTTCCAATTTACCTTTGTCTGTATCAGGTTCTACGCCAATCGTGACTAAAACATCATCTCCTTGTTTCTCCATTCCTTGCAAAGAGTCAGGTGTGATTTCGGGAAACTCTTCCATCACTTTCTGAAACGCAGCAGCAAAAGATTCACGGTTGACGCCACCGCGTAGGAGAATTTTCACGGTATTAATAATTTCTTGATATAGTTTTTCAAAATCCCCTGGAGCAAAGACTTGATCGGGGTCATGGGGGCGACGTTCTCGACTGCCTAACTGGTTGGGATACTCAAGGAAAAAAACATATTGACAGTCAACATTGCTCAAAATTGTTGTTTCATCAATTGTCCAGCCTTCCAAGCAAGCTCCTGTCATATAAGCCCGAGTGAAATCAGTTCCGAGAGCAAGAGTTTGGGCAAGATTGGCTTCTTTTAGGTTTGCATCCTGAAATGTTGCTTGGTTGATATTAGCCTGTTTTAGATTGGCTTGTTCAAGATTAACCCCTGCTAGATTTGCTCCTTCAAGATTGGCACCAACATAAGATTTTTTATAACCTTCTCCCGTGATTAGTAAGTCCCGCACCGCAGCTTGGGCAAGAATGGTTTTACCTACCCTAGCACGATCGAGTAGAATGGCATCTTGCCAGCAGGTCCGAATTAAACTCTTAGCACGGAGATCAGTGCTTTTGAGTCGAGCTTTCGTAAAGTTGGCATCGGTTAAATCAGCGTTATAAAACGTTGTGCCCCCGATAGCAGCAAAGGCAAGAGCAAATTTCCGAAGCCAAGCATCCCGTTCATCTCCTTTCAGGGCTCGCCAGGCAATGTAGGCATTTAATCCAAGCAATGCGACTGCTACTGCGACTGTGACTGCTCCTGCGGCTGCTACTAGTTCTTCGATTGCGACTGTGACTGCAACTGTGACTGCGACTGCTCCTGCTATTGCGACTATG
>JAHEOB010000046.1 GCA_018610095.1 Halothece sp. MAG | reverse complement strand
TCTAGGGGAATGCTTAAGGAAACAGCATTCTCCATGGTTTCTTTGATTTTGGGATATAATTCCTCCCATTCTTGCGGTGGCATTTCAAAGACTAATTCATCATGAACTTGTAATAATAACCGGCTTTGGTAAGGGGCTAATTGTTCATGTAATTTTACCATGGCAATTTTAATAATATCAGCACTCGATCCTTGAATGGGGGCATTGGCTGCTGCACGGAGGGCTTCGCTTTCGTTTTTTCCCAGTTTTAAGTTATCGAAGTCAATAGTTTCAGGATCACTTCCTTTCAGATTTTCAAGGGGTGAACCCGTGAAATAAAAATAGCGTCGGCGCCCGAGTAAGGTTTCCACATATCCTTGCGCGATCGCGCTGAGTTTTTGTTTTTTTAAATAGTTAAACACGAAGGGATAACGGGCATGATATTTGTCAATAAATTCTTTTCCTTTTTGATAACTGACGCCTGCTTCTCGGGCAAATCGTTGTGCCCCCATGCCATAAATGACGCCAAAGTTAATGGTTTTTCCTAATTGTCGTTGCTCGTTGGTAATGTCGTCTGTGTCAAATAGTAATTGAGCAGTCACTCGGTGAACATCTTTTCCCGTTTGATAAGCATCTAATAAAATCGGTTCTTGACTAAAATGTGTCAAAATTCTTAATTCAATTTGGGAATAATCAGCCGACACTAATAACCAGTCATTTTCTGGGAGAAAAGCACGGCGAATTTGACGAGAAAAGTCAGTACGGATAGGAATATTTTGCAGATTGGGATTGGAAGAAGAAAGTCTTCCGGTTGTAGTAACCGTTTGATTAAAATCGGTGTAAATACGTCCGGTTTCGGGGTTAACTAAACTGGGAAGGGCATCGACATAAGTTGATTTTAATTTGGAGAGGGTGCGATGTTCTAAAATGAGATCAATAATCGGATGATCCCCTTGTAATTTTTCTAAGATAGCGTGGTTGGTAGAATAACCAGTTTTCGTTTTCCGTGATTTTTTAGGATTAAGATTGAGTTTCTCAAATAAAATTCGACTGAGTTGTTTCGGTGAATCGAGATTAAAATCTTCCCCTGCCAATTCATGGGCTTGGGCTTCAATATCTTCTAACTTTTCCCCAATTTCAGTGGAGAGAGTATCAAGATAGTCCGTATCAATGCGAATTCCCCAATACTCCATATCTGCTAATACTGCTTCTAGGGGAAGTTCAATGTCTCGGAATAATTTTTCTAACTTGGGAGTGGCTTGTAATTCTTCTGCTAATAATTGCGTTAATTGGTAGGTAACATAAGCATCCATCCCACAATAATCTGCGACGGTTTGAATATCTAAATCGGCAATGGTTTCTTCTTTTGCTATTTCTAAGTCTTGATAACTTTGGGTGGCTAACTCAGGTAAATATCGTGCAGCTAATTCCCCTAAATTATGATTGCGTTCGGGATGTAAAACATAACTGGCTAACATGGTGTCAAATACCACGCCTGTCAATTCAATGCCAAAATGACGAAACACCAATCGATCAAATTTGGCATTTTGTAGCGTTTTCGGGTAACTGTCACTTTCTAAAATGGGGCGCAAGGCAGCAGTAATTTCTTCTTTATCCCATCCCTTTTCATGGGTATGTTGAATGGGAATATAAGCCGTTTCTGTGGGATCATTTCCCCAACAACAACCGATGCCAACTAAGTTTGCGTTACGGGGTTTTAAACTAGTCGTTTCGGTATCCCAACTCACTGGAGAAGACGAATCTTGATGTTGTTGTAGGGTCGCCACTAATTGATTCAGTTTTTCGCGCGTATCAATAATTTGGGGTTGAACTGTAATCGAAGCGGATTGTTGCTTTTTCGTATCTTCCGCACTAAAAAACCAGAGACTTTCGTCATCATCTTGTTCGATATTGGTTTCCAATTGCGGAGCGGTTTCCCCCCCCAGTTGTTGTTGCAGATAATCCAGTTGTTTTAAGAACTGTCGAAATTCTAACTGCGCTAAAATCGGTCGTAATTGTGCCGTATTAATCCCTTGGAGTTGACAGTCCTTAATATCAACATTAAGAGGAACATTGTCATCAATTTGGGCAAGATAGCGAGAGTGTTCTGCATCTGCTTTGCCTGCTTCTAATTTTGTTTTCGTTGCTCCCTTAATCTGATCAATTTCCTGATAAATTTGATCTAAACTCTCGTATTGTTGCAGTAACTTAACCGCCGTTTTTTCACCAATTCCACTAACGCCAACAATATTATCTGATTTATCCCCACAAAGGGCTTTATAATCCACGACTTGTGATGGTTTAATGCCAAGACTTTCTTCAACTTCTTTTGCTTGAAATTCTTGAACCCCTTTTGACCCTTTTAAAACTGATTTATCCAAGTAGAGAACACTAATTTTTTCATCAATAAGTTGAAATAAATCGCGATCGCCGGTTATAATTTTACTAAAGTATCCTTGGGCATACCCCTGTTTTGCTAGTGTTCCCAAGACATCATCCGCTTCGTAACCTTGGGCAGTGACTACCGTTAAATTCAGGGCTGACAGGATTTTCTGCAGATTTTCTAAATCGGGAATAAAATCATCTGGGGTTTCAGCGCGATCGGCTTTATAGGTTTCATCCGCATCATGTCGAAACGTGGGCAAACCTAAATCAAACGCGATCGCGACAGCATCGGGTTTTTCCCTTTCTAATACCAACAGTAACGATTTTAAAAAGCCAAAACAGATACTAGTTGGCGTCCCATCAGACGCTTTTAATCCGCCATCCTTTCCCTTAGCAAAAGCGTAATAAGCACGGAATGCAAGGGAGTGACCATCAACTAAGAGTAAAACAGGAGAGGTTTCCGACATAAATTACGGCGATTCCTGACGGTCAGTATCTGATTCTAACCAAACAATGCGACGTTGATGAGGTTCAATTTGATTGGTTTTTTCTTTAATCCAAATATCATGTTGATAGGGATCAAAATTGCGCGCAAATTCTTCATTCAAGCGATTAACTCGGGCTTGCGTTTTTTCCACCTCTTGTTCGAGTTCTGCTAAACGCGACTGTTGGGTTTGATAGTATGCGATTAATTGCTGACTGGCTGTAATCGCTGCTGTTGCAATCAAGCCATTAATCAAAAGTTTGGCTGTTAACTCTACAGTTAATCCCCGATAATTACCAAAACGACGATTTGCTTTTCGACGACGAGATTTACGACGACTAGGAGAAACTGGTTTAGGAGAAGAACTTTCAGGGGAAACTGTTTGCGGAGACGTAATCGTTGGTGGAATTGTTTCCGTTTGCACCATCGGTTTCATCTATTTCCATTCAGGCTTTCAGCCCCATCTTAGCGGTTCTCTAAACAAAATGATCCTAATCTGGGTCAAAAAAACCGCCTATCGGAAAAGTGATAGGCGGGAGGGATATTAGTTAAGCGTTACGTCAATCCCTAACTTATTTATAAAGTTCGGTTGCTAACCGAAAAGCCATAATGCCAGGAATTAACGCAATGACTAAGGCAACCAAAACTTGTGTATCTGATAAACCCATAATTATCATCTCCTGTTAATCATATCCACTCACTACTGTGCGGTATTTGAATGGTTAAACCCAACAAATTGTTACAAATTGCTACAAAGTGCTGCCTGATTTACTTTAAGGGGGCAATTCTGGGATCGATAATTTTACGCCCAATCTCGGGAAAGTTTACGGCAAGATTAGTTTTGTTGCCACTGCTAAAAACATGGGTAACCGTTCCTTCCCCAAAGTTATCATGGAAAACGCGATCGCCCACTTGCCAATTGTGAGCAGTTCCCTGGGATGATTGGGTATGATCTTTTGGTTGACGACGGGGCTGAATTGGGGGAGAACTATAGTTGATTAACCCCTCGGGAAGTTCTCTCAAAAATTGTGAGGGAATAGCAGGTTCTCGGGAACCCCATAACCGACGTTCTTTGGCGTAAGTTAAAAATAATTGTTCTTGGGCACGAGTAACGCCAACATAACACAATCGTCGTTCTTCTTCTAAGGCGGCGGGATCATCTAAAGTGCGATGATTGGGAAATAAGCCTTGTTCTAATCCCACAATAAACACTACTGGAAATTCTAATCCTTTCGCAGCGTGTAATGTCATCAAGGAGACTTTTTCTTCTCCCTCGTTTAAGTTATCCAAGTCAGAGGCTAACGCGGCATTGGCTAAGAATCCTTCTAAACTACTATCCTCATTTTCTTCAGCAAATTGTGTCATGGCACCTTCTAACTCTTGCAAGTTTTCTAAACGGTTATCAGCTTCATCGGTACCTTGTTGTTTTAAGGCTTCACGATACCCTGA
>JAHEOB010000045.1 GCA_018610095.1 Halothece sp. MAG | reverse complement strand
TTTATCTAAGGCTATCTGGTAAATATTGGGAAGCCTTACCCCCAATAGACCATATAAGAAAGTTATGGCAAGTGCAGGCTTGGAAATGTAATGTTACCCGCCTAGATATCCGTTTGGATGTATGGGATACTAACTTACCCACAGAAGAAATTGTAGCAGCCTGTAAGCGCGGTGACGTTAGTGGTTTCCAAGTGTGGGATAGAACCCACGGCGGTCAAGTAGGTGAAGATAATCACTTAATATTAGAACTAGGAAGCCGCAAAAGCGAACACTACGCTAGGTTATACCCTCACCAATGGGGTGAAGGTGAAGATGCTTACTTTAGCGATCGCTTTGAGATTGAGTTCAAAGGTGCTAAAGCCCAAGCAGCATTTAATTATTTAGCTGCATGGAAGCGATGGACTGATAATAATGACTCTGCAAATCACGATATATCAAAACACCTTATTTCACTTGTAACAGGTCAATTTGATTTTGTCAACAAGTCTCAAGGTGGGACGCGATCGCCCAAGGGAGTTAATAAGAAAGATTGCGGTAGGTTGCCTTTCTGGCAGCAGTTCTTAGAGGCGTTTAGTGAAGGTGTAAAAATCACTGTTACACGCGATTCAACATCATGGCAAGGCAAGGTAAATTGGCTTCACAGACAGACAGCCAAAACCTTATTCATGCTCAAGCAAGCCTTGGGCGCGGTAGATATGTCCGAGCTACTGCACCATCTCTATGACGATGCTAGGCAACGAATGACACCCGAGGATTGGAAGCTCCATGCTCAATTAGAGCAAGATAAAGCTAAGCTAGTGTTCTAAGATTCACTTGTCACAAATCAATAAGCCATGCTAGATTAAGGGCGTAAATAGCTAGCACGGCTAAATCAATATGGCTAATCCTAATCCTAAGACAGAAAATCTCTCACCGTTCCAGTCTAAATGGAACAGCGGTCAGACTAAAACCATCCGAGTCCCGATCGCGCTAGCCGATCAAGTATTGGAATATGCCCGCCAGTTAGGCCAAGGGCATGACCCAACCAAAGATAACCAAGATTCACTTGACACAGGTGAATTAAAAGAGATACTCACAGAGATTAGAGACCTTAAAGGTAAGGGCGCGTTAAACCTTGCCAAGAGTAAAGCTAACCGTGCCCTAAGATTGATTGGGCACTAGCGATACATCAAGGTAGGCTGCTTAATTCACTTGACACAGAGGTAAGCATAACACTAAGCAGCCTACTTGCGTAAGCCTTGATGTTAAAGCACCAAGATTAAAATAGAGTTCGAGGGTAAGCCGAAACTAAGAATGACCATTAAGCCTTGGTGAGTCCTAGTGGCTTACCCTCTTAGCCAATATAAATAATCTCACTTCCAAAACTGGCAGCAAGACGGGGTTATAGTCCCACCCCGTCAGATCAGGGTTAGCATATCCAAGCCTACGGCAATGAAGTCTCCCCCCTCCCGAGTAGGAGAGGGGGGAGATTTAGAGGGGGGTGAAAACAGGAACTAAAGGATCGTAGCGCGATCGCGCCCCGCGCTACTTTTTGTTTAATTTATAGCTCTCCATAAAGAAAGCACCGCCCCTTAGTGAAATAGGAGCGGTTTTTTGTATTTATGGCTCTCCAGCGAGTGGAGAGAAGTTTGTAAAAAACAATAATCCCATCAATCTTAGACAAGCGTTTCCATTAATTCTACTTCCTCGAAAGGAAGCGACTGCTGATATTACCAAAAAAGACGCTGATTTGATTATTTCGTTTCCATCAAATCCACTTCCCTATTTGTGTGGCACAAGAGGGTGCGGGCTGCTCTGATTTTATAATATCAGTGGGTAATAGATGAAGTAATTCCTTACTCAAGTAGAGATGAGAAAGGCGCGATGTGGCGAAGCCACCGCCCCATGGGCATCGCGCTATGAAATGACCTGAAATTTCGCCTCACGGTAACGATACTCCCATGGAGATTGCTTGTAGCTGTTATGGAAGTTTACTGTTATTTGCCACACTTGAGTTTAGCGTCTCCCAAGATAACATCAAGACGATTATTCTTGTGGACTGCTTAAGGGTTCCCTTAATGCTGGAACCCGCTTAATCTCGTTCTAATATCTGTCAAGCCAAATCGTAATAAATCTTTGGAAAACTTCTAGTGATGTCCAAATCGAGTTTTGATCTTTGCGGGATACAGACCCCAGTTATTATTCCTGCAAAACTGGGTAAGTAACCATCATTGATAGCCTAATTAAACCCTCGATAGCTCGTAGCGATTAATTCTAAAATTCCTACATAATTGCTAAATTGTAGGAATAAAATCTTCACAAAACTAGGAAGATAACCCCTGCTAGTTGTTTGATAGAACTCCCAGTAACACTTATTGAACTAACCTAAAATCTTTACATAATTCGCAAAATGTAGAGATAAGATTTTCACAAAACCCGATAAATATAGCAATTCTTATACTCATGAGGTACACTATCTAATTAGCAGGAAGCTAATTAGCAGGGCTTATTTTACCTATTGTTTTGTACCTCACTAGACTGAGAACTGCTATAGAAGGGTAATTAATTAAAATGTATTTTACGTTTATTAATCGTCACCTACTTACTGCATAAGTTAGTATCCCTAGACCTAGGGAAAGAAGGAAATATCAAGAGAGACTATAATTTATGTTTAATTGGAAAAGATATTCAGCACTTGCATTACTCGGTGGAATTTCTTCACTTGCTGTCTTAGGGGGTGGTAAATCTGCTACTGCTCAAGTAGGTTCGTGCGAAAAAGAAATTATTTTGCAATCAGTAGAAGTTTTAGATGGTCAAGGTGCTGGTGAAGGAAAGCTAGAAATGGAGATTAGTACGGAAATCGGAAGTTTAAGCAAAAACACGAAAGCTTGGAAAATTTCTCCCGGTGGATCTCGAAATCCTGAAGACAAAATAGGTACATTGAAGATTAATGAAAGCAGAACAAATCCACGTTTAAGTACCAAAATTGTCGAAAAAGAAGTATCTGCGGATGCGTTTGTTGGAGGAGACGATTATGGTAGCAAGGAGACTTTCATTGATTGTAGGAGTCCTGAAGAAGTAACTCAAAGAGTCAATGTCGGAGGCAACAACACGGCAAAAGTTAACGTAACGTATGAGATTCGAGATGTATCCCCTTGCCGTGGTAAAGGGAGTTCTCCTCGTTGTTGGTAAAGCTATTGCACCAGGGTAAACGCACCTAATTTTTGAAAGGCAGACTGAGTAAGAGGTTTAGCGATAATGGTTCATTTGTGCTGAAACTCTAAAAGCCTTACTGGATCAGGGTTCTCAGATTTTGATGCGTTTACCCTGCTTTTTTTTGG
>JAHEOB010000044.1 GCA_018610095.1 Halothece sp. MAG | reverse complement strand
CTCCTTGGTGGCGGAGAAGATGGGCTTACAGCACTCCAAACTGCAGCCATTGCAACGGGGTTACCCTTTGCGGTGGTCTTGATCATTATGTGTTATAGCTTGAATCAAGGATTAAATCGAGAACTAGAAGAATTACAGGCAAAAGAATTACAAGAAGCAGAAGCCAAACGAGAAGAAAAAATTGAAGCTCTCCTTGCTGCCCGAAAAAATGAATCATAATTAAAGTAATTGATGGCTCTTGTTGTTCAAGAGTCATCATCATTGATGACCACCCAATAACGAGAATTGTTATGTATCGTAAAATCCTAGTTCCCTTAGATGGTTCTAAAACCGCAGAAACGATTCTTCCTCACGTAGCCAATTTAGCCAAACATCAAGACGCCACGGTTTATTTTGCCCAAGTCATTGAACCAGCTACCCGCAGTGGCATTATTAATCTGGATCAAGAACAGGAAGTTACTTTTCAACCACAACGGTTAGATGACGTAAAAAAATATCTCAATGGTTTGAAAGCGGAATATGAGCAACAAGGCTTAGCAGCAGAAATTGTGTTATTACGAGGCATTGCTGTTGATGCTATCCTTTCCGCTATTGAAGAACTGGGCATTGATTTATTGGCATTTAGTAGTCAAGGGAAATCAGGGCTCAAACAAGCTATCTATGGTAGTGTCAGTTCCGCTTTATTGAATCGAGCGCCGTGCCCCCTTCTGGTTGCTGATACCCGTACCAGTATTAGTTTAGAAACTAACAATCGCATTCTGGTTCCGCTGGATGGTTCCCAAGAATCAGAAGCCATTATTCCTCATGCGGAACATATCGCCCAACTATATAACGCAAAATTGAGTTTAGTGCGTGTTGTTAGAAGTGCTAATCATAAGGCAGCATTTGTCGATTTGGATCAAGAAATCAAAAAAGAAATTGTTCCAGAACACTTATTGAGCCAATTAGGAAAATCTCAAGAAATCGACCGGATTCAAGATGGTAAGAAATATTTACTAAATTGGCAAAATCAACTCCAGCAAAAAGGAATTGAAGCTGATGTCAATTTATTATACGGTCGTCCCATTGATAGTATTGCTGCGGTTGCTGAAAAAGTGCAGCCAGATTTAATTACCATGACGAGTCGAGCTAAAGGTGGCGTCGAGCAATTTGTTTATGGCAGTGTTGCTTCTGGGTTATTACATCGCTTAGCCCGTCCCATGTTAATTGTTCATACTGGTAAACCGCCCGTGAGAAACTTTGCTTAATTTGAAATTCTTTCCAGTCAGTAACCGCTCGGAGCATTTTCGTGGAAGTACTTCGAGCGGTTTTTTTTGCGTTTATGATTGTTGGTGATTTTGGGAAATTCGTAGCCGTACCGATTCACTATGGGAATATAATCCTTCTGCTTCGGCTAAGGTTTGAATGGCTTGGGAAACATTTTCTAAACCTGAATGGGAATATTCAATTAAGCTAGAGTGCTTCATAAACGTTTCCACTCCTAAAGCAGAAGCAAAACGCGCTGTTCCTGAAGTGGGGAGAGTATGATTGGGTCCCGCTAAATAATCTCCCACTGCTTCTGGCGTAGAATCTCCCATAAAAATGGCTCCCGCGTGGCGAATTAGACGCACCATTTCCCACGGATCTGCCACCTCTAATTCTAAATGTTCTGGGGCAAACAGATTTGATAATTCTGCAGCTTGTTCTAGAGAATTAACAACCACAATGATCCCATAATGCGCGATCGCTTTTTCTGTTAGGGTGCGACGGGGATGATTTTCCAGTTGTTGTTCCACTTGCTGCTGTACTTGTGTGGCTAAATTTTCATCGGTTGTCAGCAAAATCGCTGCTGACATGGGATCATGTTCTGCTTGCGCTAATAAATCCGTAGCGACATAAGTGGGATTAGCGTGATGATCAGCAATCACTAAAACTTCTGACGGCCCCGCTAAGGAGTCAATGCCGACCGTGCCATAAACCATCTTTTTGGCTAGGGTGACATAAAGGTTTCCCGGTCCGGTAATAACATCCACTGCTGGTAGGGTTTCTGTGCCATAAGCCAGTGCCGCGATCGCGTGAGCCCCGCCCAGTCGATAAATTTCTTCAATTCCTGCCTCTTGTGCCGCCACTAACACAGCAGGCGTAACTTTGCCCTCAGGGGTGGGCGGCGTTACCATAACTCGTCGCGAAACTCCCGCCACTTTAGCAGGAATCGCATTCATTAAAACCGTACTGGGATAGGCAGCCCGCCCGCCAGGAACATATAAACCAGCCCGTTCCACAGCCGTATATCGTTTTCCTAAAACGGTCTGATTCTCGCCAAATTGAACCCAAGATTGGGGTAAGCGTTGTTGATGAAAGGCTTCAATTTGATTTCGGGCTAAGGTTATCGCATCAATTAATTCTTTCGAGACTTGTTGATAAGCAGCATCCAGTTCTGAACCATTAACACGCAACTGATCAACCGTTAAACTCAGTTGATCAAATTTTTCCGTATAGTGCAGTAGGGCTTGATCCCCTTTACTTTTAATGGTATTTAATATCTCTCGTACCGCTTCTTCTTTGCCTGCGATTTCCTCATCATGAGTACGCTGAGAAATTCGCTGAAGTTCTGTCGTTGCTTCTGCAATTTGAGTAATAATCCGCAACATGGAGTTAAAAGACCCCTCTAAGCGACTACCCTCGTTTATCGTTGAACCCTGAATGATTGGAATTAGGCGATCAGGGGCTGGGAGTGTCGATTAAACGATGGCGTTTAGTTAAATAATTGCCCAGCTTTTCTTTTCTAGCTTAACCTGAAAATTTCCGAAACTCTGTTTCCAAAATGCCAAAAAAAATGTTACCTTCTCCCATAGATATTTCAACGGGTTAACTTTTGTGATATAAGTGTTATAATAATAGTTCCGTTGTCTTTGGGGTAACGGCAATCAGTGTAGTACAGAGATTATTTATTCTTTGAAGGATAACCGTGGCAAATATTAAATCCGCAAAGAAGCGTATCCAAGTCGGCGAGCGTAACCGTAAACGTAATAAGGCTTATAAGTCAGCGATTAAAACGCTGATGAAAAAATACTTTGCTGCTGTTAGAGAGTATGCAGCAAATCCCACACCTGAACAGGAACAAAATGTTCAACAAGCAATGTCAGCAGCTTACAGCAAAATTGACAAAGCCGTCAAACGAAAAGCCATCCATCGCAATAATGGGGCAAGAAAAAAAGCTCGTTTAGCCAAAGCTCTGAAAGAGGTAAATCCAGCCTGAATCAGGTTGGATCACAAGGCAAAGTCGCCTGAACCATTATTGAATTTCACCAGCAGAGATTGGCAATGCAGCTAATTGATACCCACGTTCACATCAATTTCGATGTTTTGTCTGCTGAATTAGCAGCCCTGAAAGAGCGTTGGCAACAACAGGGAGTGGTGCAATTAGTCCACTCCTGTGTTGAACCCCAAGAGTTTTCGGAAATTAGCGCGATCGCGGATCAATTTCCAGAAGTCTTTTTTGCGGTGGGGTTACATCCCCTAGAAGCGCAAAAATGGATGGATGAATTAAGGGTGGAAATTGAGAAGCGCGCGCAATCCGATTCTCGGGTAGTTGCCATTGGCGAAACGGGGCTCGATTTGTATAAAGCAGAAAACGTCGAACAACAAAAAACCGCCTTCTGGGAGCAACTCGCGATCGCGCAACGGCTAAACAAACCCGTAATTATTCATTGCCGGGATGCCACCGAACAACTGTTAGAAGTGGTGCAACAATTCCAAAAACAAAAGGGTTCGGTTCCAGGGGTGATGCACTGTTGGGCAGGCTCTCCTGAGGAAACCCAAAAGTGCCTTGATCTCGGCTTTTATATTAGCTTTAGCGGGATCGTAACCTTTAAAAATGCCAAATCCGTTCAAGCCTCAGCCCAAATGGTGCCTGAGGATCGCTTGTTAGTCGAAACCGACTGTCCCTTTCTAGCACCGGTTCCTAAACGAGGTAAACGCAATGAACCCAGTTATGTTCGCTATGTTGCTGAAACAGTCGCCCAATTAAGAGAGACTTCCTTGGAAACTTTATCGGAAATTACCACCAACAATGCCCGTGAACTGTTTAGCTTACCCACACCCTAGGCTAAAACAGTTCCCCAATAGTTTCCCTCTCATCCTCCTTCTCCTTTTTCCCGCCCACGTCAATCAATCAAAGAGATAAATGAGTAATCTATCCACCAATCTCCTACCTGACTTAATTGAAATTCAACGTTCCAGCTTTCGTTGGTTTTTAGAACAGGGGTTAATTGAGGAACTTGATAGTTTCTCCCCCATTGCTGACTATACTGGCAAACTGGAACTACACTTTTTAGGGCACAATTTCCGACTGAAGCAACCAAAATATAGTGTTGATGAAGCCAAACGGCGGGATAGCACCTATGCGGTTCAAATGTATGTTCCCACCCGCCTTATCAATAAAGAAACTGGGGAAATTAAAGACCAAGAAGTCTTTATTGGTGAGTTACCCCTGATGACGGAACGGGGAACCTTTATTATTAATGGTGCGGAACGAGTGATTGTTAACCAGATTGTCCGTTCCCCAGGGGTGTATTACAAAGCAGAAACTGATAAAAATAATCGTCGCACTTATTCCGCTTCCCTAATTCCGAATCGTGGAGCGTGGTTAAAATTTGAAACCGACAAAAATGATTTAGTCTGGGTTCGCATTGACAAAACGCGGAAACTCAGCGCCCAAGTTCTTCTCAAAGCCATTGGTTTACAAGACAACGAAATTAATGATGGGTTGCGCCATCCCGACTACTATGAGAAAACCTTAGAAAAAGAAGGAAACCCCAGCGAAGAAGAAGCCCTGCTGGAACTGTATCGCAAACTTCGTCCTGGGGAACCGCCAACGGTTTCTGGGGGTCAACAACTGCTAGAGTCTCGCTTCTTTGATAGTAAACGCTACGACTTAGGACGGGTTGGTCGTTACAAACTCAATCATAAACTCAATCTCAATACCCCTGAAACAGTACGAGTGTTAACTCCCCAAGATATCTTGGCTGCCATTGATTATTTAGTGAACCTAGAATTTGATATTGGCAGCACCGATGATATTGACCACTTGGGGAATCGTCGGGTTCGCTCCATTGGGGAGTTGTTACAAAACCAAGTCCGTGTCGGATTAAATCGCTTAGAACGGATTATTCGGGAACGGATGACTGTTTCGGAATCAGAATCGCTGACGCCCACCTCCTTAGTGAATCCAAAACCACTGGTGGCTGCCATTAAAGAATTCTTTGGCTCTTCCCAGCTATCGCAATTTATGGATCAAACCAATCCCCTCGCCGAGTTAACCCACAAACGACGCATTAGTGCCCTCGGGCCAGGGGGATTAACACGGGAACGCGCTGGATTTGCGGTGCGTGATATTCATCCCTCCCACTATGGACGGATTTGCCCAGTGGAAACAC
Organism: Halothece sp. MAG; assembly: GCA_018610095.1. Lineage (GTDB taxonomy): Bacteria > Cyanobacteriota > Cyanobacteriia > Cyanobacteriales > Rubidibacteraceae > Halothece. Next base: position 2,979 of record JAHEOB010000044.1, on the reverse strand, counting down.
CAGAAGGTCCCAACTGTGGATTGATTGGTTCTTTAGCGACTTGTGCTCGTGTCAATGAATTTGGCTTTATTGCCACCCCCTATTTTCCTGTAGAAAATGGTCAGGTGCTGCGCGATCGCGAGCCAGTTTATCTCACCGCAGATGAAGAAGACGACAAACGAGTTGCCCCAGGGGATATTGCTACCGATGAAGAGGGCTATATTTTAGGGGATACCGTTGCCGTTCGTTACCGTCAAGAATTTACCACTACGAGTCCTAACGAAGTGGACTTTGTTGCCATTTCGCCACTGCAAATTGTTTCGGTGGCAACCTCGCTCATTCCCTTCTTAGAACATGATGACGCCAACCGTGCCCTGATGGGCTCAAATATGCAACGTCAGGCTGTGCCCCTACTCAAACCCGAGCGTCCCCTTGTGGGAACTGGTCTGGAAGCGCAAGCTGCCCGCGACTCAGGAATGGTCGTCGTATCGCGAACTTATGGCACCGTCACTTATGTAGATGCCACCGTGGTGAAAGTCAAAGTCAGTGATCCCCCCAGTGAGAAACCGCAACTCGAAGGAGACAGTTCCCAAGACGACTCGGAACAAGGGAAAGAACGCATCCTAGAATATCCCTTACAAAAATACCAACGTTCTAACCAAGATACCTGTTTGAATCAACGTCCCTTGGTCTTTATTGGAGAAGATGTCGTGCCTGGGCAAGTTTTAGCGGATGGTTCCGCAACCGAAGGGGGAGAAATTGCCCTTGGTCAAAACGTCCTTCTTGCCTATATGCCTTGGGAAGGCTATAACTACGAAGATGCCATTCTGGTTAGTGAGCGGTTAGTGCAAGATGACGTTTACACCAGTATTCACGTTGAAAAATACGAAATTGAAGCCCGTCAAACCAAACTTGGTCCCGAAGAAATTACCCGAGAAATTCCCAACGTAGGAGAAGATGCTCTACGGCAATTGGATGAGCGGGGCATTATCCGCATTGGTGCTTGGGTCGAAGCTGGAGATATCCTCGTTGGCAAAGTGACCCCCAAAGGAGAATCCGATCAGCCCCCGGAAGAAAAACTCCTGCGCGCCATCTTTGGAGAAAAAGCACGGGATGTTCGGGATAATTCCCTGCGCGTTCCCAATGGGGAAAAAGGTCGTGTTGTTGATGTGCGCGTGTTTACCCGTGAACAAGGAGACGAACTTCCCCCTGGGGCAAATATGGTTGTTCGTTGCTATGTTGCCCAAAAACGCAAAATCCAAGTTGGCGATAAAATGGCAGGGCGACATGGTAACAAAGGCATTATTTCCCGTATTCTCCCTGTGGAAGATATGCCCTATCTCCCTGATGGTCGGCCAATTGATGTTGCTCTCAACCCCTTGGGCGTTCCTTCACGGATGAATGTGGGACAGGTATTTGAATGTCTGCTCGGTTGGGCAGGAGAACACCTCAATGCCCGCTTTAAGCTGACGCCATTTGATGAAATGTATGGCGAGCAAGCCTCCCGAGATACCGTAGATGAAAAACTGAAAGAAGCAGCAAGCCGTCCCGGCAAAGATTGGATTTTTGACGAAGATAATCCGGGTAAAATTACCCTCTACGATGGCCGCACTGGGGAACCCTTTGATCGCCCCATTACTGTGGGACAGGCTTATATGCTGAAATTAGTCCATTTAGTCAACGATAAAATCCATGCCCGTTCCACTGGTCCTTATTCCTTAGTGACGCAACAACCCTTGGGTGGAAAAGCCCAACAAGGGGGACAACGCTTTGGTGAAATGGAAGTTTGGGCCCTAGAAGCCTTCGGCGCTGCCTATACCTTGCAAGAATTACTAACCGTCAAATCCGATGATATGCAAGGGCGTAACGAAGCTCTCAATGCCATTGTTAAAGGGAAACCCATTCCTCGCCCTGGAACACCAGAATCCTTTAAGGTATTAATGCGAGAATTGCAGTCATTAGGGTTAGACATCTCCGTGCATCGGGTTGATACTAATGACGATGGCACTAGCCAAGACTCCGAAGTCGATTTGATGGCTGATAGTGAACGCCGTCATACCCCCTCTCGACCCACCTATGAATCCCTTACCCGCGAAGATATTATCCCAGCGGAAACCCCAGAAACCGAAAACGCCGAATAATACCTGTCTTAAATTCAACCGCACTACCAAGCAAGGATTTCCATGAAACAATCAACGCAACTGGAACAACAATTTGACTACGTGAAAATTAGTCTTGCTTCTCCCGAGCGGATTCGAGAATGGGGAGAACGAAACTTGCCCAATGGTCAAGTGGTTGGGGAAGTAACGAAACCTGAAACCATCAATTATCGAACGCTCAAGCCTGAAATGGACGGGCTATTTTGCGAGCGTATTTTTGGTCCTTCCAAAGATTGGGAATGCCACTGTGGCAAATATAAACGCGTCCGCCATCGTGGCATTGTCTGTGAACGATGTGGCGTGGAAGTCACTGAATCTCGGGTGCGCCGTCATCGCATGGGGTATATTAAGTTGGCGGCTCCTGTTACCCATGTTTGGTATCTCAAGGGCATTCCCAGTTACTTGAGTATTCTGCTGGATATGCCCCTGCGAGATGTGGAGCAAATTGTCTATTTCAACTCCTATGTCGTTTTAGAACCTGGCAATGCAGGGAATTTAACCTATAAACAGTTACTGAGTGAAGAACAGTGGTTGGAAATTGAAGAGCAATTGTTTGCCGAAGATACGGAACTAATGGGGGTGGAAGTTGGAATCGGTGCAGAAGCCATTCAACGACTGCTCCAAGAAATTAACCTGGAACAAGAAGCGGAAACGCTACGGGAAGAAATTGCCAACGCCAAGGGGCAAAAACGGGCAAAACTGATTAAACGCCTGCGGGTGGTTGACCACTTTATTGCCACTGGGTCTTCTCCCGAATGGATGGTTTTGACTCATATTCCAGTCATTCCCCCTGATTTACGGCCCATGGTGCAACTGGATGGCGGACGCTTTGCTACTTCTG
>JAHEOB010000043.1 GCA_018610095.1 Halothece sp. MAG | reverse complement strand
TTTATTATTATTGTTATTTTTCACACTTAACCTCCATGGTTGAAACTGAATGGGGTGCGACTATCATTCCTTATTATTAGTGGCAATAGAAACACGCCATGATGAATTGGTGCTTATATTAATTTATGTTAACGTTTCTAAGAAACTATTGACAGGGGGAAAGATAATCAGACCCTGTCAGCCCTTCTGCCAAGGTGATTCCTGACTTTAATGTCGGTTTGGAAATTGCTGCAATTGGGGTTGTAACGGTTGTGAACAATTAATGGTTACCCCAAAAAATTCACTTGCGGGCACAAAGAAGTCTTCTTGATCACAGAAAAATAACCAACGACTACCACGGGGAAGATCATTCAGTTCCTTGCCTTGACACGTTAACCAAATTAAAGGTAAATGCGGGGGAGCTTGTTCACGGCGTTCATTGAATTGAACGGCAGCCAATGTTTGTAAAACCCCTTGCTGAGTTTGAATTAAGCCTGTTTTTGCTGTCCAGAGTTTAACATTGAGTTGTGCTCGAACGGCATAAAAATAGAGAGATGCTGCTGCAATGACAGCATCCTCAAACCTATCCTCATCCCAAACAATGGCACTATTGAGAGCAATGACAACATCTTTGCCACCCACCGACATTTCCATTTCTCGAACCCGTAATTCTCCATAACGGGCACTACTACGCCAATGAATCAGGCGAGGAGAATCTCCCCGTCGATAGGGGCGTAATCCTCTGGTAATCCCCATAGTCGCAGCCTGAAATCGTTGCTGTTGGGGAAATTCATCACTATCTTCTTGTCCAAGGGTATCTAAAAGGGGACATTGTTTGAGGCGTAACACTAAGGGATAAACCACGGCTTTCGTAGGAACATAACGACTGCGACAACTCCAAAATAATCCCAAAGGCGTGGCGGTTCGTAAATTCAGTTGTGACCAATGATAAATGCCACGTTTAGCTGCAAAGGTGGTGTAAAACCAACGGTAACTCTGTCTTGGGGGAATTTTCTCGATCGCGCTATAAGGGGGAGACTTGGCTAATGCAGTGGGTAAGTTATCAATGACTTGCAGCAGGGTTTTCGGTTGTTTTGTTGGATTTTCGATTACCAACTCCAAGCTGATTTCATCCCCTGCACTTACTGGATCAATGGGATAACGGCGCACTTTTAGCTGTCGTAACGCCCTTGGAGGTAGAATTGCTGCTAAGCCTAACAAAGCAAAAATAATGCCACTAAGAACATATAACCAGCCCACCATGGTATTGGTGGCAGCCCCAAAGAAGGCAATCGCAATTAACAGTAAGACTAATCCCCCATAAGCGGGGCTAGAGAAACGCGTTTCTAACCATTGTTTAATCCGAGTTAGCATAAACAATAATGAATTGGGTTTTTGTTAACTAACGAGGGGTGTGGGGAGCTATAAGTCCCGCGCTATAAACGAAGTTTTAGCGCCGGGATACATGGACTCCCCGCTTCATTGATGGATTGATTCCTTTTTACCATTATCTTACTTCTGTGGTATAGTTGTAGTATGCCTTTGACGATGAACTATACTTATAGAATTTATCCAAACTGGCAACAACAAGAAAAGTTGCTGGAATGGTTGGGTATCTGTCGGAGTGTTTATAACCATGCCTTACGAGAACTAAAGGATTGGTTAGCCTCCCGAAAATGCCCAATTGATAAGTGTAGCATCGAGAAAGAATACATTATGGAAGCGGACTATCCGTTCCCAGGATACCACCAACAACAGAATGATCTACCAAAGGCTAAAGAAAAGAACCCATCCTTGAAGCAAGTTCCAGCTCAGGTTCTCCAGACTACTATTCGGAGACTTCATGATGCGTGGGACTTTTTCCAAGAAAGAGGATATGGATTTCCGCGCTTCAAAAAGGTAGGGCAGATGAAGTCTTTTCTCTTTCCCCAATTTCAATCCAACCCTTTATCTGGAAATACTATCCAACTCCCTAAACTCGGAAAAGTAGTCATCAATCTACACCGTCCTATCCCAGACGGATTCAAAATTAAACAAGTCAGGGTAATTCGGAAAGGAGTAGGTTGGTTTGTCACTATTTCAATTAGCGCTGATGTTGATGTTCCCCAAGTTGGTTGTCACGGTAGGGCGTTAGGGGTTGATATTGGCTTGTTGGATTATTTGGCAACATCGGATGGGTTTCGACTTCCCAATCCAAAATTTCTCAAGACACTGCAAGGCGAGTTGAAATTACTGCAGCGCAGACTGTCTCGGAAAAAGAAAGGATCTAACAACTACGAAAAAGCAAGGTTAAAAGTAGAACGGCTTCATAACCGCATCGCATTTATTCGCCAAGATTTCCAATTCAAACTTGCTCACCAACTATGCGATATGGGAGATTCCATTTTTGTCGAAGACTTGGATTTTCGCATTTCTGCTAAAGGGAAATTTAGCAAGCAGATGTTAGATGGCGGGTTTGGTCAGTTTCGTACCATCTTAGAATGGGTGTGTTGCAAACGAGGTAAATTCTTTGCCAAAGTGGACGCTCGTGGGACAAGTAAACAATGTCCAAATTGCGGGGAACAGTGGGATAATAATCTTTCTGTTCGCTGGCATGAGTGTGAATGTGGTTATGCAAATAACCGAGATGTCGCCGCCGCCCAAGTAATCCGAAATCGTGGAATTGAACAATTTGTACCCATGGACAGTGGGGAAAGGAAACCGCCTGCTACCGATGTTGTATCGGGAATAGAGCGATCTGCCGGGGATGAAAATCTAGGTAAGTGCGACGCAGGAATACCTGATCGTGAGGTCAGCAAGCCTACACTATACTCGAAGAGTTAGTGTAGGAGGATGTCACCGATATGTGGCTTATCCACGCTGGATCACGATGAATTGTCAAACGTATTTTTCCCAACTCCTTGCCCGTCGAGAATATAGTACCGAGGAATTGACAAAAAAAGGGTTAGCAAAAGGATTTGGTGAACAAGAAATTGTTGAAACCTTGGAAACGTTACAAGAACTAAATCTGCAATCGGATGTTCGTGTCGCTGAAGATATGATTCTGGGATATCAAGGAAAATATGGGAAACGCAAAATTAAACAGAAGTGTCAGCAAAAAGGAATTAGTGAGGAATTATTTGAGCAAACTTGGGAACAACTAGCGGATCAGATGGAAGATCAAGATTTATCCGAGTTAAAAGCAAAAGTGATGCGCAAATACAACCTCCAGCAGTTTTCTAATCTCAACCCCAAAACGAAACGTCAAGTCTGTAACTTTCTGCAGTATCGTGGCTTTAATCCCTTACAACTACTCAGTCAATGGGAAAGCGAACAAAATTGAACCTCTTGGATTTTAATCAGTAGAGGGAGACGGGTAAGCCAGTTGGGCTAAGGGTAATGCATATCCTGCTGTCACCAAATAAACCTCGGTTGCTATCCCACCAACTTGGCGATTTAAATGTCCGAGGCGATCGCGAAATACCCGACCTGCTTCGTAAGCGGGAATTATTCCCCATCCTGTTTCTTCTGACACGAGAATAACCTCTGCTGGTGTTTGTTGAAGGCTTTTTAAAAACTGATTTAGGATGGCTTCCCACTCCGTTGCTGAGGTGGTTAAGAAGTTGGCAACCCAAGTGCCAAGGGAATCGATTAATAAACATTGTTCGTGGCTAGCCTGATCCAAATAATCGGCTAAGGCTTTTGGAATTTCTTGAGTTGACCAATTGCAAGGACGACGGGCAATATGTTTTTGGATTTTGGCTTGCCACTCTGGATCATCAGGATGCGCGATCGCGGTTGCAATATAAGTTACTGCATTAGGGGAATGATGGGCTAATTGTTCTGCCCACTCACTTTTACCAGAACTTGCTGGTCCTAGAACTAAAATCAAGTTAGAGTTGGATTTCACTTTTTTTATTCTAACAGCTATTGATATTAACCCAATGCTGCGCGATCGCGATTAATGATAAAACCATCAAGGAAACAAGTTCTAGTAAACATTTAATTTAATTAAGTAACAATTAGGGTATCAATCAACCAATGACGCTCTCTGTGTTCTAGGAACGTTTCTAGGGCTGTTTCCAATTTGATCAATAAATCTTTATTATTAATATCGTCAATTAATTTAGCAAGTAGTTCTAACTCGATGCGATCTGCTTCCTGTAAAATGTGAAAACAACCGTTTTTGGCATGATTTAACTTTTCAATTTCTTGACGACCTACTTTTCCTGTAATTTTCCGTTGTCTAATATCACGCATTAAGGTAAATTCATAATGGGGATAAGATACCAGGGTAAACGCATCAAAATTAAGAAGCATGTTGTGCTACAACTGAATTAAACGCATGAGAGAGAATAGAGAGTAAAAAAGAATCCTCAAGACCAGCTCGATAGCGCTTCATTTTTAAACTTTCCTTGCCTGGATGTTGACGCAGGAGATTAAGAGCCAATCGTCGCAGGCAACCGAAATTTTGAGCAGCTTGAGGTGTACGAATACGAGAAGCATCCTCGGCAAAGACCACATCCAGGCACCAGTGTAAAGAATTCTCGACTCCCCAGTGGGCGCGAAGATAACGAGCAAATGATTGAGCATCGGTATCTAGGGAACTTAAGAAAAAGCGAGTTTCACAAGTAGTTTGATTCCACAGACGACGCTGGCTACGAATCACTACTAACGATTTAAGCCCAGACCAATGTGAACACACCGATGAAGAAAAAACTTTCTTGGCCGGAACAACCCAAACTTGGCGAGTTTCAACCCGGTGATGTCCACTTTCCACCCCTTGAAAATAATCACTAACAACTTCGCGGTCAACTGGTTCTGCCTCAAAGCCCTCAAACCAGTTTCGAGCGGTTTGAGATAAGTGACCTTGATTTCCCTTGAGCGCCAAGATGTAATCAGCTCCTGCTTGATGAATTTGGTGAGCAATTGCTGTCTGAGTTCCCATGGCATCGACGCTTACAATTGCTCCTGTTAAATCCAGTTGTTCTAGTAACAGTGGAATAGCAGTGATTTCATTGGATTTAGAATCGACTGCCGTTTGACCTAACACTAAGCGATGCTCATCAGCCCAGGCACTCACTAGCTGTAAGGCTTTTAGATTTTGATTTCGGTCATAGGAACCTTTGATAGTTTTACCATCAATGGCAATCACTTCTGAGTCCAGATGCTTCATTAGAGTGCCCACCCAGTCTCGAAAACTTGATTCCATTGCAGCAGGATCAATTTGAGTAAAAACACGCCGAAATGTGTCGTGAGAAGGAATGCCATTGGGCAATTCCAGAAAAGTTTGGAGCCAGTTTTTCTTGGCTTGACCATAGGTTTCGATTCCTTGCCATCCCTCCGCTCCTGCTAACACGGCTAACAGAGCAATGGTAATTATGTCTAGGAATCGATGGTCACATCGTCCTTGGACTCGATGGTCAGCAATCTGTCCAAAGTGTTGTTGGATTGAATCTTGAAGTAAGTGAGAGCTGGACATTAGATTAGATTGTTCTCGATTAGTTTAATCTGATTCTCTCACTACTTTAGTTGTTTTGTTGGTTTGAATTCTTACTTAGCGCGCGTTCCTCTAATGCAGGCTGTTTGTCAAGTTATAATTTGGTGCGTTTACCCTGCATAGTTATTCCCCTGATAACTTGTTTTCATCAACCCATGGTAGAATGCCCGATCGCGCTTCGCGCTAAATTCCTTTGTAAGGCTTAATCAGTATCAGGGGTGTCCTCGTCTTCTGGTTCTAGTTCTCGTTTTTGGCGAGCGTGGTTAATAGCTAACCAATTATCAGCGATCGCGATATTAGACAGTTTTGATCGCATTTGTACTTAGAGCGCGATCGCGTCGCCCCCCAACCAATCCTACCAATGCACTTTTAAAGAAAGTGGTGAACTTACAGGAGGATAGCATTCGCTTTTATCCACTGTCTGGTCACTGATCCCTTAGTTGCTTCCTGCAAACACAACCTTGGGAAAATGTTGTTGGGCATCAGACATAGGAGTATGTTTAATATTTTCTTGCCAGTAATTAATCACTTCGGTGGCTTGATTTAATAGCTCA
>JAHEOB010000042.1 GCA_018610095.1 Halothece sp. MAG | reverse complement strand
TGCCACTAATAATAAGGAATGATAGTCGCACCCCATTCAGTTTCAACCATGGAGGTTAAGTGTGAAAAATAACAATAATAATAAAAAATGGCGTAATGCAGGGCTATACGCGCTCTTAGCAATTGTCGTAATTGCCCTTGCCACAGCCTTATTCGATCAAGAATCAGAAACGCAACAGACATGGCGTTATAGTGAATTTATCAATCAGGTAGAAAATGGTCGGGTTGAAAGCGTTGAGCTAACTTCTGATCGCTCAGAAGCTACTGCAATCAATCTGCAAGGAGAGAAAATCCGAGTTAATATTCCTCCTGAAGATCCTGATCTCATTGATATTCTCACGGAAAATAATGTGGATATTTCAGTGGAACCAGAACAAGATGAAGGCTTCTTGTTCCGCGCTCTCAGCAGTCTATTCTTGCCAATTTTACTATTAGTGGGATTATTCTTTTTGTTACGTCGCGCCCAAGGTGGTCCCGGTTCTCAAGCCATGAATTTTGGGAAGTCCAAAGCGAAGGTTCAAATGGAACCGCAAACTAATGTCACCTTTAATGATGTGGCAGGGATTGAACAAGCCAAACTGGAATTAACGGAATTGGTGGACTTCCTAAAAAGTGCTGATCGCTTTACAGAAGTGGGAGCCAAAATTCCCAAGGGAGCTTTACTAGTTGGACCTCCTGGCACTGGAAAAACCCTCTTAGCTCGAGCAGTAGCTGGAGAAGCCGGGGTTCCATTCTTCAGCATCTCTGGCTCAGAGTTTGTCGAGATGTTTGTCGGTGTGGGAGCTTCCCGTGTTCGCGACTTATTTGAACAAGCTAAATCGAACGCGCCTTGTATTATCTTCATTGATGAAATTGATGCCGTTGGTCGTCAGCGGGGTGCTGGCTTAGGTGGCGGTAACGACGAACGGGAACAAACCCTCAACCAGCTTCTGACTGAAATGGACGGGTTTGAAGAAAATACTGGCATCATCATTATTGCTGCCACCAACCGTCCTGATGTGTTAGACCAAGCACTATTGCGCCCTGGGCGATTTGACCGTCAAATTGTCATTGATCGGCCTGATTATACTGGGCGTTTGGAAATTCTACAAGTTCATGCCCGTGGCAAAACCTTATCCAAAGATGTGGATTTAGAAAAAATTGCCCGTCGCACTCCTGGCTTTACTGGGGCTGATTTAGAAAACTTACTGAATGAAGCTGCCATTTTAGCAGCCCGTCGCAATTTGACGGAAATTTCCATGGATGAGATTAATGATGCCATTGATCGCGTCCTTGCCGGTCCCGAAAAGAAAGATCGGGTCATGAGCGAAAAACGGAAATCCTTAGTTGCCTATCACGAAGCAGGTCACGCCTTAGTAGGCGCATTAATGCCAGATTATGACCCTGTACAGAAAATTAGTATTATTCCCCGAGGGGCTGCTGGTGGTTTGACTTGGTTTACTCCCAGTGAAGAACGCTTAGATTCTGGGCTGTATTCTCGTTCTTACCTACAAAACCAAATGGCAGTAGCTTTAGGCGGTCGCATTGCTGAAGAAATTATCTTTGGTGAAGATGAAGTGACAACTGGGGCATCCAACGACTTACAGCAAGTCGCGCGAGTTGCCCGTCAAATGGTCACCAGCTTAGGAATGAGCGATCGCTTAGGGCCAGTGGCACTAGGTCGTCAAAATGGCAATATGTTTATGGGTCGCGATATTGCCTCCGATCGCGATTACTCCGATGAAACGGCAGCAGCTATTGACGAAGAAGTCCGCAATTTAGTGGAACAGGCTTATAGCCGTTGCAAAGATGTTTTAGAGTCAAATCGCCATATTTTAGATGAGTTGGCACAAGCCCTCATTGAACGCGAAACCGTTGATGCAGAAGAATTACAACGGATGCTCAATGAAAATGAAGTGAAAATGGCTGCGATCGCGTAGTCTTTGCTTTTACCCTCCAGGCAGCATTCTATTCGGTTAGGATGCTGTCTTTTTTTTTAAAGTAGCCACAGCAAACTGTCCAAGAAAAAACTTATTAACCAAAAACGAATATAATAGGATAAGGTATCTAACCTAATAGCTGTATAAGCACGTGAAGGAAAGGAATGGCAATTTAGTCTCGCCAAACCATCAAGCAAGGATCGTATTTCCGATCTTGAGAAAAATGAGAATCACGTTAAAGTAACTACAGTAGTAACGTCAAGAAAGAGGAATTAGAGAACAGTGACACAAAGTAATTTGGATTTTCTACTACAAGCAGACCCGACAGTATCGGGAATTATCCAAAAAGAATTACAACGACAACGAGACCATCTGGAACTCATTGCAAGTGAAAACTTTACTTCCGCTGCTGTAATGGCAGCCCAAGGAACGGTTTTAACCAATAAATATGCAGAAGGATTGCCCAACAAACGGTATTATGGCGGTTGTGAATTTATTGACGAAGTGGAACAACTCGCCATTGATCGCGCTAAGGAATTATTTGGTGCCGCTAGTGCCAATGTGCAACCTCACTCAGGGGCACAAGCCAATTTTGCAGTCTTTTTAACCCTGCTCAATCCCGGGGATAAAATTATGGGGATGGATTTATCCCATGGTGGACACTTAACCCATGGTTCTCCTGTCAACGTCTCCGGTAAATGGTTTGAGGTAGTTCACTATGGCGTTAGTGAGGAAACCGAACAACTGGATTACGACAAAATTCTAGAAGCAGCCCGTAAAGAAAAACCAAAATTAATTATCTGTGGCTACTCAGCTTACCCACGGCTTATTGATTTTGAAAAATTCCGCGCGATCGCGGATGAGGTGGGAGCGTATTTGTTAGCAGATATTGCTCACATTGCCGGTTTAGTCGCTAGTGGTCATCATCCCAATCCTGTTCCCCATTGTGATGTCGTAACTACCACCACCCACAAAACGTTACGCGGTCCCCGTGGCGGTTTAATTTTGACCCGTGATCCAGAATTAGGGAAAAAGTTGAATAAAGCAGTTTTCCCTGGCAGCCAAGGGGGACCGTTAGAACATGTCATTGCTGGCAAAGCCGTTGCCTTTGGTGAAGCCCTGAGCCCCCAATTTAAAGAATATTCCGGGAATGTCATTGGCAATGCCCAAGCCATGGCAAAACAATTAGAAAACCGTGGCTTAAAAG
>JAHEOB010000041.1 GCA_018610095.1 Halothece sp. MAG | reverse complement strand
TTTTTAATGCTGGCATACTGAAATTGATTATCCTAGAATTAGCTTCCAACGAGATTAGCTTCCAACTCAACCATGCAAGCCATTGAATGCATGCAAGCGGGAACTCCTTGGATTAGTACCCAAGTCCTGAATGAAACCATCAACACCTTACGGCGCAAATTCAAACTTGATTATGCTCAAATTGGGGCTGTGGTTGAAGAACTGACCCAACAGCTGCAAGTGGCGATTGTCTCCACCACTACGATTCAAAATGCTGTCGCGATCGCAGCTTCCCGGGAATTCATTATCATTTTGATTTCTTTTTCGCTTGTCAAGCCTATCCTATGAGGGCACTTGGGAGAGACACTAGTGCTCTGTCAAAGCAATAATCACAAATAATGGAAGAGGTAAACGCGAACTCGTTCGGGTTCATTCCTTGAGTTCAGTCTTCTCAATAGGCAATGCCTTAATCGAAGTATTTCTTCCAAGGAGAGTTTAACTTGACAGAGCAATAGGCTGAATCCCTATTTACTGGGACAACTCGCTTTCAACTTGATTTTGTATCAAGGGCTAATTATACAATTATACCATTGTATAATTAGATTATTATTACAATAGATAATGAACTCATTATCTAATTGAGGAACATTTAGCTCAATGTTAACCATTGCTTGCATGAGTTTATCGGGAGGACAGGGAAAAACGACTACTACTGTCCTGTTAGCTAAAAACTTAGCTATGGCGGGCTACACTGTTCTAGCAGTGGATGCCGATCCCCAAAGTAACCTCACGACTTTCTTGGAAGCTGATGTAACTGAAGATAATCCAACACTTCTTGAGGTTTTTAAGGGAAGTGTTAAAGCTGAGGAAGGAATTTATCCTACCAGCTTTGAAAATCTATTTCTAATGCCATCAGATAACGCACTGGATACGGTGCAAGATTACCTGAGTAGTAGTGGAGTGGGAGCAATGTTATTGGGAAAACGATTAGAACCGGTAGGAGCTGCTTTTGATCTTTGCTTAATTGATAGTCCACCCCAACGCAGTCAAATTTGTAAGTCCGTCATTGGCGCAGCCGATCAGATCATTATTCCTTGTGAGGCAACAGTTAAAGGCTATGGTTCCTTAGTGCGCACTTTAGATGCTGTTAACGAACTACGTGAAATTGGCGTTTCTCAAGCCAAGCTATTAGGCGTAATTCCTTTTCGTGATCGCTGGGTGGGAAATAATCAAACTCACGAAAGTCGCATGTGCATTCAAGAAATTATCTCCGAAGTTGGGAAAGAATCAGTAATGCCTTCTATTCGAGAATCGGAACGCTATAAACAAGCTATCAGCCAAGGTAAAACTTTATCAGCATTAGGATATTCCGAGTTAGAATATCCATTTTCTCAATTGGGAGAACGAGTAAAAGCCATTTTAGGAGGTAGTCATGAACAATAATGAAATGCTAAATCGAATCAAAAATCGGAGCCAACGTCCTAACGTTAAGCGCAATTCCTCCTTAGAGTATTCAGCTTCTAATGAAGCATCTTCTTCTGATCAAGTATCAGCAAATGAGCAGCAGTCACAAACAGAAGCAGAACAGTTAAAGAAACAACTAGAAGCTTGTCCTAAAATTGCCCCACGTCGCAATATCCGTTTAGAAGAATCCATCAATCAAAGAATACAACAATTCTGTCAGGAGGAAAAAGTAAGTATTGAGACATTTTTAGAGGCTTGTTTTTTAGCCTGTGAGAGGGATCCTGAACTGAAACAAGCGATCATACAACAAGCCAGAAAGAGATTAGAGCAACGCAAGGAAGCTGGTAAAATCCGACGTTTATATAGTCAACTTCAAAAACTGGGACAAATTGATTGAAGCTCTCCCGTTAAATCAAAAATTATAACGGGAGATTCTCATTTCACAGGGAGATTCTAGCGGGACTTAAACAAAAACTAAACTAAAATGTATTTAATAACTAATTTTACTTTTAAACTTCTTATCTCTCTTTTGTCACTCTTGGATTATTCCACGAACGTGATCCATTACAGCTAACGGAAAATCAGGGGTTGACCCCAGTTTTATAAAAGAGGAATATAGCGTTTCTAAGTCTATTGAGGTACAGCGCGTGATTGGTTATCAACTGCCAGTAAACAAATAACTAAGATTGAAAATGTGCCTCACCAGTCCGAGAACTACTATACTTTAACTTAAGAACCAAGTAAATCACCAAAGTTTAGGTAGGCATTTTGATCACCCTCTTCTTCCAAAGTATTAAGATGATTTTCATAGGCTTGATCGGCTAGTCGAGAATAAGTTTGATACCAAGATTGATCATCTTCACCTCTTTTGTTTCCCCCTATTAACAAAATCGGAATACGATTTGGATCAAACGCATAAAAAATGCGGTAGGGCTGATCATAATAAGTGGCACGAAGTTCTCTAATATGGGAATAACGAGTGCCATTAACATTAGAGCAATGAGGAAATGGAAGACTAATTCCTTCTTTGTCTAATAACCTAATTGTCCAACTTAACTTTTCTTGTACTTTTGGTTCTAGCGTTTGCCACCATTCATTAAAGGATTTAGTACAACAAACTGACCAAGCTTTGGGTTGTAGTGATGAATCACTTTGGCTATCATTCCAGCGATAAAGTTCATTCAGTTGTTCCAGTAAATTATCAACTGCTTCTTGTTTTTCAATAGCTTCAAGTTTATAATAGTCAACTTGGTCTTGTATTTCATTTAATTGCTTTCTTAAGTCGTCTCTTTCTTGCCAAGCTTCTTTAGCTAGCTCTTCCCACTCTCGGAGTTGTTGTTGTTGTTGTTGTTTTAACTGTTGTAACTGTTGCTGTTGAACCTGCTCTGTGTGTTCTTTTTCTTCTAAACTCTCTCTAAGTTGTTTTTCTCGAAATTGAGCTCTTTCTAAATTTCTTTGAGTCGTTAGTAGTTTGTCTTTCTGTTCCTTGAGAGTATTTTCTTTTTCATTGATATTTTGACTCAAACTTTCAATTTCTTGTTCTAACTGATTAATTTCATCTTGGCTAGTTGAGTTGGCTTCTTTTAGTGATTGAAGAGATTTTTCCTTTTCACGTAGCTGTTCCCGACTATTCTTTACTTCTTCTTCTTGCTTAGCAATTAGATTTTTTTGTTGCTTAACTTGCTCTTCTTGGTTCTCTCGTTCTTGCTGTAATTCAGCAGTTTTATTATGAAGAAATTCTACTTCTTCTTTTAAAGATTGATTTCGTTGTTCTAAATATCGAATTTTGGATTCAGCTTCTTGACGCTGTGCTGTATAAAGTGAGTCAAGTTTGTCTAATTCTCGTTCTGTTAAACGCCAACTGAAAAAACCACCAACTAAACAAATTGTAAAATAAAACGTATAAGGATGAATAATGCCAAAAGATTTAAGTTTTACTAAGTCAGAAAGCCAGCTAAGTAATCCTTCCCAATATGACGGAGAACTAGAGCGAATATAATAAACTCGACCAATTATTTCACCTTGATTCGTTTGTCCTGTCTGATTTCTTTTATGATCGTAGGAGTGATCGTAATTTCCCTCTGTTTTTAAGGGAGGAGGATCAAACAAAGGATCATAAGGAAATTCCTTGAGATTTTTTGCTTCTAAATTTTTTCCCCATCCTTGATTTTTTTGAGTTTTATATAAAATTTCTTCTTCACATTCAGGATTTTTATGTTTACAATTAGTAATCACTAAACCAATAAAACCATAAGCACTATCGAGTACCCGCTTTATTTCTTCTTGATTTTCATTTTTAATTAGTAAGGAGAGTTTAGTGGGTAAGGTATGAGATAAGATATTAAGCTCTGTTGTTTGAACTGCTTTAATAGTCCCTTGCCAGTAACGATAATGACTGAATACAGATAATCCAACTGCTAAACATGTTGATCCAATTAAAAATAGTAAACTTCGATTTAGCTTATTTTTGGGTAAAAAATTCTTAATACTTTTCATAATTTATTAAGTTATTTGTAGGTAAATAAGTTTCTATAAAAAAATTTATTATACTAATTATTTTTATAAAAGTGATTGTAATTGTTCTGACTTTTCTAGCCAACAGCAAGCGCAACGGGTTTTAAAAGCCTTTGACGCCGATCCGCATATGACGATGGTGTTTGAGAGTCTGGATTAAAGGGAACGCGATCGCGTAGTGTATTCCTGAAGTGAATAAGCTACTCTCTTTTTGGCTTTTCTTTCAGTTAATTGATTTTCCCTTTGGTCAGGTATTGACACAACCATCAGGGATATCTTCAGCCCTCCCCAATTGTGTGATCAATTGCTGCGGTGTTCCCTCAAATATCTGTTGTAACGGCTTCTCATTTCCGAACCCCACCATAGGCTCATACACTCTGATATAAGGGTTATCTCCAGCATCTGCTATGTAGAGAAAATCGTCAATAAAAGGCGTTCTGTTTGCTATTTCTTTTTCAAGGTTAATAGAGCAAGGAAGAGATATTAGGTCATCCATTTCATCTTCCCCATAGGCTTTAATGAATGCTTTAGCGAGATCGACTTGGGTTTTGGCATAGGCAGGAAAACAGAGGAAATAGGACAACTCAAATCCGTGTCCCTCTAGATAACTATCAAATTGACGATATAAAGTTCCGCGTTGGTATCCTGCGATGTCATCTCGAAATACTGTTATGCTTGATGTTCCTATAAGTTTGTCGTTCAGAAGTTATTGCTACTCTCTGTGGAGTGAGTCAGAAAACTTTTTAGTTAATCTCGTAAAGATAAAAGATTTTGATTGGTTGGATCAATGATTTGTTTTCGCTTCTGGTATAGCTCTTTAACAAGCATTACATCATGCAGACAATAATCAATTACCTTACCTTTTTCTCCTTTTTGCCAAAGCTGTGGCGCGATCGCGCCTGATCCCGTTTTCTCAACCTTCAAATTTGCTTGAGCTAAATCATTCAAGCTGTATCCTTTACGAGTGACACCTTTTACATAATGAGGTGGCATTCCAGCCGCGACTCTTACTTCACATAGTAAATCATAGTTAGTTTTTATTTGAATATTATTTACCCAGCATAATTTGTCATCGAACGAAAGCGAATTAAAACCAACAACTCTCTCAGCCTGATTTACTAAATTTTGGAAGTCATCAACATTATCATTTAGGAACACATGATATCGTCCTGTCCATGAGGCATAAGCTCCAACTACAGAAAGCCCCATTCCTTTGAAATCATCTCTTGATTTACAGTACTTAAATTTAGGATTTATTTCTCCTGCTGGAAGACAATTAATTGTCTCGCAGTCATAGATTAAGGTAGGCTTTAAAGATTCTTCCATTAGTTATCTTCAGTAATTCGTTTCAAAGAATTTTTGTTAAACGCAGTAAAAGTAAACTCAGGATATTGCTGATTTGCTGTTTCTAATTCATCAAATATAGGACTATCTATTCCAGTTACTACAGCCCAAACCCGACTACGGGTCAAAGCGACAAATGCTTCATTACGCTTATGAATTTCACTTTCTTTTTTCCA
>JAHEOB010000040.1 GCA_018610095.1 Halothece sp. MAG | reverse complement strand
TTCTAGTTGAGACAGTTCAGTTTGGGCAAAATTTATTTGTTTGTGTAGGGAACAATTTTTGGCATTGGTTTTCGCTTGTTCTAAAATATCACGATCGCGATCGCGCCCATAAATATTAGCAGGTAATTGTGATCGTTGTTGTTGTTTTGCTTGCTGTTTAACCTCTTCCCAAAGCTCTTGATTAAAATCATACCAATTTTCAAAGGCAAATTCTTTTCTAAATAAGCCAGGAGCAATATTGAGAGCCTTTAATCCCGCTTCAATAAGAAATGTTCCGGAACCACACATGGGATCTAATAAAGGAGAATCGGCATTCCAATCCGTCATTTCTAATAATGCAGCAGCAAAGGTTTCTTTTAGGGGAGCAACTCCCATAGCAGGGCGATATCCCCGTCGGTGCAAACTTTCCCCAGTACTATCTAAACTAACAATGCCATAATGCTTTTTGATATGTAGATTAATAATTAAATCAGGAACATTAACATCAACAGAAGAGCGTTTACCAAAACGTTGTCTTTGCTGATCCGCGATCGCGTTTTTTACTTGTAACGCACTAAAATGAGTATGATTAAGCTTAGCATTTTTTCCTGTACAATGAACCGCTAAAGTTTGTTCAGGTGACAAATAAGTTTCCCAATTAATTTGCTGTACGCCTCGATACAGTTGTTTCGCATTCTTACAGGAAAATTGGCTGATGGGAACTAAAACCCGAAAAATAATACGCGACCACAAATTAACTTCATAAAGTAATTTTTGATCCCCTTGAAAGGCAACCCCTGTGAAAGTAGGATTAACATTTTTTGCCCCTAAAGCGGTTAACTCTTGGGCAGCAATGTCTTCTAAGCCTCGTGCAACTGTTGCAAAATATTCCGTCATGGCTTATAGTTTAAGGTTCGCTATTTCCCTATCTCCCTGAATGGGGATCAGATTTGGCAAAATTGAAACAGTAAGGCAAATGATAACCTAAATTAAACGAATGACTGAAGCAAAAAACGTCTTAGGTGAACCGCTACAACTGTGTTGTAATAATCCAATAACAGGATTTTATCGAGATGGCTACTGCAATACCGGTGGGCAAGATTTTGGGATGCACGTGGTGTGTGCCGAAATAACGGCAGACTTTTTAGAATTTACCAAATCGAGAGGGAATGATTTGAGTAGCCCGCGCCCCAGCTTTGGTTTTCCGGGATTAAAACCTGGGGATCGCTGGTGCTTGTGTGCCTCCCGTTGGGAAGAAGCTAGAGAAGCGGGTGTTGCTCCTCCTGTTATTTTAGAATCAACTCATGTTCGTGCTTTGGAAGTAACCTCTCTACAGGTATTGCAGCAATATGCCTATGCCTAGGGTTGAAATCATTCGTTCCATGATCCGCACCGCTTCATGGAACGTTTTAATTGGTAATTTCTGCCATTTCAATCACACGTTCATCTAAATCTTTTACTAAGAAATTTAAGGGTTTAGTGCGACGAACTTTGAATTTTAATCGTCTTGCCTGTACATGTCTTAAAAGGTATTCTAAGCAATCGCGATCAAAGCAAACATGACGGTGACGGTTTTTATATCCATAACTTGCCCCTGTAATGATGTGTAACTGGGTATTCTTTTTTAACTGATACCACAGCCCTTGGGAAGCACTAACACTGGGATTGGTTGCCACACTAGGGGCAGCCGACATATATAAAGGATCAACACTGGTTGCTCCTAAGGATTGCTCATAATTGTAATAGTAATGTAGGGGAACCTCTGCTGTTGGTAAATTTAAAACGCCCTCATAAAATTGGCGAGCAATTTCTAGGTCGGATACCATGATGGTATGTACTTTTGGAGCACTGCGGAGAAACATCCACATGGCTCCCGCATAGGCCACTAGTAGCATTACCATAATGCCTTGAGTGGAAAAAAGCGTATCCAGTCCGGGTAAAAAGGCAGCAAAGCGGGAAAAATGAACTATCGTTTCTGTCATCATAGGTGAATCTTTAAATTAATCTATTCTAATTTTCAACGACAACGTGTAACAGATAAGGTAGATTAATACATTGAGCCTAGCTCTAGGCTAGCTTAGCGATTTAAGATTGGTATTAGTGGACAAAAAACCGTGCAAATTCCAAAATTTCCAGAAGCGAATCATCCCTTAGTTCGACCTTTATTTGATAAAAGTGATTTAGAATTACTGACTCTATTACAACAAAATCCTGAACAGGGAAAATATTTTATTGCTATTTTTTGTCGCTATAGTTCCATGATTTATACCATTATCCAACATGGAGCGCGATCGCGCAGTCAATGTAATTATTTGTTTGCGACGATTTGGCGACATTTATATTATGAAATGCAAGACCTTGATCCCGAGTGGCTGGAAACGACGGGGAAAAATTCCTTGCAAAGTTGGCTGATTAAAAATACAGGATTGGCGTTAAATGAAATCGAAGTTCCCTCCCTTGAATCGATTAATTATGATTTGAGTGCTGCCCCACCCCCGTTATGGTGTTATTTAGAAGCAGCTTTGGAGAAATTACCGCCACTGGTACGCTTAATGGTATTAATGGCACAAACATTTCATTGGAATGAAACGCGAATTGCTGATTATTTACAGCAAGAAGACGAAGAGATTACCCTTGAAAAGGTTCAAAGTGGACTCAAACAAGGGTATGATTTACTGGAAACGGCTTTGCCTGATGATATTCGCATGATTTATATTTATCGCAATGACAATTCACATCAGGAAGACGGGAAGGAATTATCAAACTCTTCCCAATTAAATTAATAGCTGGCTTGTATCCATTCCCACTGTTGGGTTAACCCTTGCCATAAATCCAGTTGGGGTTGGTATCCCAGTAAGTTTTTGGCTTTAGTAATCTCAGCCGAGGTATCTCGTGCATCTCCCTTTGCCCTAGCCACATATTGGGGTTGAATGGGTTTTCCTGTTACCCCTTCCATTTTGTCTAAGACATCGCGTAAGGCAACGCGACTTCCGCCACCAATATTAAACGGTTCTCCCACAGCTTCGGGAACCTCTGCTGCTGCTAGGTTAGCCGCGATCGCGTCACTAATAAAGGTAAAATCTCGTGTCTGTTTGCCATCCCCGTAAATGGTAATGGGTTCATTTTGATAAACCGCTTTTAAAAATTTGTGGAACGCCATATCAGGGCGTTGACGAGGCCCATAAACCGTAAAGTATCGTAAAGCGGTAGCGGGAACATTAAAACATTGGTAATATTGCCAGCATAACTGTTCCGCTGCTAACTTAGTAATTCCATAAGGGGAAATTGGCTGTGGGCAAGTCGATTCTGGCGTGGGTAAGCGTTCAGCATTGCCATAAATAGACGAACTGGAAGCATAAACAAAGCGGTTTAATTGCGGGGCTTCCTTGGCTGCTTCTAAGATCACTTGAGTGGCATTGATATTCCGTTCCGTATAATAGGAAAAGGTTTGACCCCAACTCGCGCGAACCCCTGCTTGGGCTGCTTGATGAAATACCACATCCACATCCTGTAGCAGATTCCTCCAATCTAAATCTAGAATATTGGCTTCAATTAATTGAAAGTTAGGAAATTCTAACGCTTTGGCAACATTTGCCCGTTTCAATTGCGGATCATAATAATCATTGAATTGATCAATCCCAATAACAGTTTGTCCTTGGGCTAATAAAGACTCTGCTAAATGAGAACCAATGAAACCAGCAACGCCAGTAATAATCGATTTGCTCATGGAGTAAGTTTCCCGTTAGTTAAAACCAATACTATCTCATAAACCATGGATTGAATCAAGTGACACAAGGGAAAAAAGGTTAAACCAAGAAAAATCAGGGTTAAGCTAGACATGATCGACTCAACCCTGATTCATCTATACATTTGGGATTTTTAAGTATTTTCCCGACTTTGCGTTTGGATATAAAGAATGAGCAAAAATACTGTCGGAACCAGTACAAAAAGGATACTGGCAACAAATCCCAGTCGATTAACTTCCATTTCCATGGCACTAACGTTAGGTTACATCACCGCAAACGACATTTTCAGGATATCATCTTTGGCGACTTTACAGACAAGGGGTAACGTTCTCCCACACTGATTGCAAGCAATACAGTCTGGGATTCTCAACCTCTACAGCGTGGGACTTACGGCACTTTAGTTAACGGGCTTGGGGTTTGGTGACAATACTAACGTTTCCGCCATTGACAATGGTTTGACAAGATAAACGATAACTGTCAGGCTTTTTCTTTAGTTTTTGT
>JAHEOB010000039.1 GCA_018610095.1 Halothece sp. MAG | reverse complement strand
ATTATTGTTATTGCTAACTTGAGCAGTTTGAGTTGGTTCTTCCGTAATTGCTAAATTAAGACAGGTTGCGTATTTAGGATAATGGTTACAAAAAATGGATAAATCGGTATTAATCGGTTTAGAAGGTTCTAAAAGCTGAGAAGCAGAATGAGAAGCATCTGGCAATTCTGATGCTTTTTTCCCTGTAACTTCGTCTGCAAGGACTGGTTGGACAATTAATATTACAAGGCTTGTCACACTACTCGACAAAATCCATTTGTTATTTTTTATCATTACTAAGTTCACTCCTCACTATCATTTTTTGCAGAATTTCTTTCGGTTTTAGAAAAGTCGTTTGTTAATTGGCATTAGTTATCTTAATAATACATTAATATTGAATCAAAAAAAGTTAACAAAGTATAAAATCAATTTTAATCCAATATTAAAATAATTGCTATTAATTACTCAACTGTTGCCATCCAATTAATACACGTTTGTAACTGTTGTTGCATGGTTTCAGCATCAGCATGATAGCGACGACCATGGCCCGGTAATACCCATTCAAAATGGTATGGAGTGAGTTTCTTCATCGATTGCTGTAATTCTAACCAAGAATACCAACAAACGTGACGAAAGGCAATTAAATGCTGATGTTGATCCGACCAAGCAAGGTGATCCCCTGTAAAGAGAAATTGATTCTGGTAAAGTAATACAGTGTGCCCTTTAGTATGTCCAGGCACAGGAATCACCAGTAAATCAGGCGCTAATTCTATGGGTTCTGTTCCCGTTAATTTAATTTCTACATCGTCAGTATCTGGGGAAATATCATCTTCATGTAGAGTGCGATCGCAGCCAAAATGATCATGATATTTGCGATGATCAGCAACATCATCTTGATGGGTAAGATACATGAAATCAACTCCACCCATTTTTTCCAGTTGTTTGACAAGAGGAGGAGAAAAGCGTGGCGAATCCACTAAAATATTGCCTTGGGATCGTTGAATAAAATAACTGGCTGCCCCAAATGAGTCTTCGGAATGATACCCGCAATGATAAACACCATCAGCGATTGGAATGGGGAAGCTATCCTGGGCTTGCTTAATGTCTTTAGGCTTTTCCACGGTTCCAATGGAGGCTGTTGGGCAAGCTAATAAAGCCTGTAGGGCTTGTTGTCGTTCCCTTTGATCCTCGGGTTGATGATAAACGGCAGATTGTTCATCCTGACGGTTAAAAACTGAAGGTGCCATCCAGCGACAAGTATCACAATCAATGCAGGTACTATCAACAAAAAAATCTCCTGCAACGTTTTGGGGGCGTTTTTGCTTAAGATTTGCCATGATTCAAAATGGGAGCAAACGTTGTTTAAATTTTAATGTATATTCATTATGCGATTGAGGAGAATAAAATGATTGCAAATTTAATGGAATAAAATAGCAGAAAAAAAACTATTGCTTTAATAATTCTAATTTTCTTAAATCGGTGAGCCTCAAGCAACTTAAGATTAAATTGTCGTAATCTCCGTTGCTTGGCAAACGCGATCCCCGTAGGGCAGTGGCTTCGCCACATCGCACAATAGAACCAATTAATGATTCCACGAAATTTCTCAGTAAATTTTAATCCTAAATTAAAACCAGAGTAAAACGGAGGTGACAGTATAGCTATTAAAAAGGAAAAGATCAACAAATTAAGGAGTCATCAATGGTTAAAACAATTTCCCGAGAAGAACTCCAAACCAAACTGAACAGGGAAGATTCCTCTGTCATCTTAATTGATACTCTTCCTGAAACAGCCTATCGTAAACATCATATTCCTGGTGCCATTAATATTCCTTCTGATGATATTAAAGAAGTTGCACCAAAACAGATATCGAATAAAAATGCAGAGATTGTGGTTTATTGTAGTAATGCTAATTGTAAGCGTTCTCAACGGGCAGCAGAACGTTTAGAAGAACTGGGATATAATAATGTTTGGGACTATCACGAAGGACGTCAAGATTGGGAAGCAGCTAACCTACCGATAGCCACATTAAATAACTGAAACATAGCCTTTCTTGGATGAATAAACTAACGCTAGAACGGCATCAAGTCTGGATTTATTTGAGTGTTATTGTAATTGGCGGGTTGTGGGGATGGCATTATCCTGAAATTGGCGATCATCTAGAACCGTTTATTGATATTGTTCTGGGAATTTTACTTTATTCCACCTTTTGTCAGGTGCCGTTAACTCATTTGCAACAGGCTTTTCGTCATCAACAATTTATTATAGCGTTAGTTGTTGCTAATTTTATAATTGTTCCCTTTACTGTTTGGTTATTAGCCAATTTATTACTGAATGATCCCAAGCTACAGTTTGGGATATTTCTGGTGCTATTAGTTCCTTGTACGGATTGGTTCTTAACCTTTGCCTATTTAGGAAAAGGCAATCTTAATTTAGCAGTTGCTTCCACGCCAATTTTATTATTTTTGCAAAGTCTATTATTACCACTTTATATTGTTTGGTTTAGTGAGCAACAATTTACAAATATAATTAACGTAACAAGTTTTGCTAATGTTTTTGTTAACTTAATTTTAATTCCTTTAGGCTTAGCGTTGTTAACCCAGCAGGGGTCTAAAATGAAGTTGAGAGGAAGTCCTGTAGTAAGCAAATGGCTTATGATTACATCTTGGCTTCCTATCCCCCTGTTAGCATTGGTTTTGCTACTAGTTTCTAGTTCCCAGGCAAGTCAGCTGAGTTGGAAAGTATTGCAATCATTACCATCAGTTATTATTATTTTTATCATCTATCTCATTTTGGCTGGCTATATTGCTGGTTTCGTAGGCAAATTATTTCAGCTAGATATTGGTGCTAATCGGACTCTAGCCTTTAGTGTGGGCTCACGTAATTCTTTTGTTGTCCTTCCCTTTGCCCTTACTTTACCGCCAGAATGGGAAGTCGTTGTCACAATTGTTGTCTTGCAACCCCTCATCGAATTAACAGGATTGATGATTTATTTGTGGTGGATTCCCTACAAACTATTAAAAGATTCGGCAAAAGGTTAATCCACCAATAAAAACCTTCGTGGATAATTATTTAATCCAAAAAAATTGCGACATTTTAGTAGCCAATTAATTATGATGTTTTAACTTGTTTTTCTACCTCTGCAATATCCAGAATTGTATTTAACACTGAGTCAGGATTTAAACTGATGGAATCAATGCCTAATTCCACTAAAAACTTGGCAAATTCCGGATAATCACTGGGCCCTTGACCACAAATGCCAATTTTACATCCTTTTTTCTTAACGGTTTCGATGGCAAGTTTGACCATTCGTTTGACAGCTTCATTCCGTTCATCAAATAAATGGGCAACTAATCCCGAATCCCGATCTAATCCTAAGGTTAATTGGGTTAAATCATTAGAACCGATGGAGAAACCATCAAATACATCACTAAATTCATCAGCAAGAATGACGTTACTGGGTAATTCGCACATGACATAGACTTGTAACCCATTGACACCCTGTTCTAATCCATGTTTTGCCATTTCTGCAATCACATTGCGTCCTTCCTGAGGGGTTCGACAGAAAGGAATCATGGGAATCAGATTCGTTAATCCCATCTCATCCCGTACTTTTTTCAGAGCGCGACATTCTAGGGCAAAGGCTTCTCGATAGTTGGGATCACAGTAACGGGAAGCCCCGCGCCAGCCTAGCATGGGGTTTTCTTCCTGGGGTTCAAATTGCGTTCCCCCTAGCAGGTTGGCGTATTCGTTAGTTTTAAAATCCGACATTCGCACAATGACAGGTTTGGGATAAAACGCTGCGGTAATCATTCCCACCCCACGCGCTAATTGATCCACAAAAAAGTTGGGCTTATACTCGTATCCTTGAGTTAATTCACTGATTTGATCCTTGACTCGTTCATCTTGCAGTTGATCAAAATACAATAACGCAAGGGGATGGGCTTTAATGTGATTGGTAATGATAAATTCTAAACGAGCTAATCCCACGCCATCAGCAGGAATATTGGTTAAGGAGAAGGCATGATTGGGGTTGCCTACGTTCATTAAAATTTCGGTGTCAGTGCGGGGTAAGTCTTCTAGGGAACTTTCTTTAACTTCAAAGGGTAATAATCCCTCATAAATTTTTCCCTCTTCCCCTTCACTACAGGAAATGGTTACCCCTTGCCCAGAGGAAATCGCTTGCGTTGCCTCACCACAACCGACAATGGCAGGAATCCCCATTTCACGAGCAATAATGGCTGCATGACAAGTGCGCCCCCCTTGATCAGTGACGATCGCGCTGGCTTGTTTCATAATGGGTTCCCAGTCGGGAT
>JAHEOB010000038.1 GCA_018610095.1 Halothece sp. MAG | reverse complement strand
TTTTTAGAGATTACAGTTTAGCAACCAATCTCAACTACAGTGGTGATCACTTTGATATTGGGATTGGTTACGGTCGCACTCAAGCTGGGGATCAAGGCACACCCGTTGATGATCTTGATCAGGATACCATCGGTTTACATGGCGCAGTCCGTTTCAGCCCTAAGACCGAATTAGGTGGTTGGGTGACTTATGTTCAGCAAGAATCTAATGGCGTCGATCGCGATGGTTGGGGCTTCGGTGCTAACTTTGCCCTAAAAGACCTCGGTCGCGAAGGCAGTAAATTGAATTTAGGCTTTGCTAGCCCTGTTCTCTATGATGAGAACGTTGAAAGCGATTTCACTGGAGGGCTTCCTGTGGTTTTCCGAAATCGAGAAGATCGCGCTTGGCTAGCGGAAGTATCCTACGATTTCCCTGTTAATGACAATGTCACGATCACCCCTGGAATTTTAGGATTGTTTAATCCCAACTTTAATAGGAATGGCGATAATGATGATCAGTTTGTGGGGCTGATCCAAACGAGCTTTGAATTTTAAACGTTGATTGGAATCAGTCACTGCCTCTCTCCATTTGGGGAGGGGCATTTTTTATCTTGAATTTTCCCTTATCATTAATGAGGGAACATCATTTTTCAAAGGGTTTATGAAACTGCTCGATCGCGCTCGCTTAGCAATCGCGGTTGCTTTGGCGAAAATCTTACCGCCGTTAGTCAAAAAAATGGGATTAGGGGCGGGCAGTGTTCTGCCTGGGGAAATTGCCCGTCGGTTGCATCCTCAACTGTTATCCCTTTTAGGGGAACAGGTTCAACAAGGTATTATTTTAATTGTTGGCACCAATGGTAAAACCACCACTTCTCTATTATTAAGAACCATTTTAGAAGAAAATGGCGCTAAAGTTGCTCACAATTCCAGTGGGGCAAATCTGATTAATGGCTTAATTACTGCTTTGTTAGCTGATACAAATTTAGTGGGAAAATTGGATGCCGATTATGCCATTTTAGAAGTTGATGAAAATGTTCTTCCTTTAATCGTCAAACAGTGCCAACCTAGCATTATTTTAGGCTTAAATCTATTTCGAGATCAGTTAGATCGCTATGGAGAAGTCGATGTCATTAGTCAACGTTGGCAAGATGCCATTCGTCCGCTTCCTTCCTCGACTCAAATTATCTTAAATGGGGACGATCCCACCCTTTGTTATTTAGGACAAAATTTAGCGCAAACGGTTTTATTTTTTGGACTTAATGAACCCGAGCGTTATTTGAAAGAAATTCCTCATGCAGTGGATTCTATTTATTGCCCAGCTTGTGGTGCATCTTTAAACTATCAAGGCGTTTATTTATCTCATCTCGGTGATTATGATTGCCCCAGTTGTGATTTTACAAAAGCACCATTAGATATTGATAGTCAACAATGGGGACAAATTTTAGTAGGAATTTATAATAAATATAATACTTTAGCAGCAGCGTTAACAGCCCAACAATTAAATATTCCACGAGCGTTAATTGATGAAACGATTAAAACCTTTCGGGCAGCTTTTGGGCGTGCTGAAGAATTAACCATTGATGATAAACAAGTGAGAATCTTATTATCAAAAAATCCCGTGGGCATGAATGAAACCATTCGCGCCGTTAATGAGATTAAAGCCCAAGGCAATTCCGACACCACTTTATTGGTATTAAATGATCGCACCCCTGACGGAACGGATGTCTCTTGGATTTGGGATGTGGATACTGAAACGATGGTCGCCCAAGGTGGTACGATTGTGGTTAGCGGCGATCGCGCTTATGATATGGCGTTACGAATTCAATATAGCCAACCCAGCTTAGACGATACTGACTTAAATCTCATTGTTAACGACAACTTAAAACAAGCAATTACCACTGCCCTTAATCACACCCCAGCCAATCAAACCTTACATATTCTTCCCACCTACTCAGCAATGTTAGAAGTGCGACAATTATTAACAGGACGCAAGATTCAATAATAGCGCGATCATGGAAGCCGTCAATCCAACCTCCACTCAGCAATCCATTCAACGCACCACCCTAGAAAATGGCATTACCCTCATTGTCATCGAAAATCCCGTAGCAGATATCATTGCAGGAAGACTATTTTTTAAAAATGCTGGCACTCGGGTGGAACCCATTGCCAAAGCGGGGGTTTCCCATTTACTCTCGGCAGTCATTACGAAAGGAACCGATAACCTCACGGCAGCCGAAATTGCAGAAAAAGTGGAATCTATTGGGGCAGGCTTAAATGCAGAAACCGCCAATGACTATTTTGCAGTGAGTTTAAAAACCATTTCCCAAGACTTCCCTGAAATTTTACAACTGGCAGGAGATTTAATACGTTTCCCCAGCTTACCAGAGGACGAAATTCAACTGGAACAACAACTGACCCTGCAAACGATTCTTGCCCAACAAGAACAACCTTTCAACCTCGCCTTTAATCAACTGCGGGAACAAATGTATCCCCAACATCCCTATGGCGTTTCTGTTTTAGGCACGCAAGACACTGTTTCCCAATTAACTCGCACCGATCTTATCGAGTACCATAACACCTATTTTCGTCCGGATAATCTTGTTATTAGTTTGGCAGGTCGAATTAACTTAGAACAAGCGGTTACCCTTGTGAATCAAGTCTTTGGTGATTGGCAATGCCCGAATACGTCTAAGCCTATTCCCTCGGTTGCCGAATTAACTCCGCAACCCTCGGAACAATTCCTACCTCAACAAACCCAACAGACAATCATTATGTTGGGATATCTCACCACTTCCATACAAAATGCAGATTATCCCACGCTCAAACTAATCAACACCTATCTGGGCAATGGTTTATCGTCGCGACTTTTTGTGGAATTACGAGAAAAACAAGGATTAGCTTACGATGTTTCTTCTTTTTTCCCCACCCGTGTTGAAACGTCTCATTTCATCAGTTATATGGGAACAGCCCCTGAAAATGTGGAAATTGCAAAACAAGGATTATATCAAGAACTACAACGGCTTTGTGAGGTTCCTCTAACTGACGATGAGTTACAAGCGAGTAAAAATAAATTATTAGGACAATATGCCTTAAGCAAACAAAGTAATGGACAATTAGCCCATTTATTTGGCTGGTATCAAACTTTAAATCAAGGAATTGAATTTGACGAGAGCTTTCAAAATCAAATTAGCACCATCAGTAGCGAACAAATTCAAACAGTCGCCCAGAAATATTTTACAATTGAGCCTTATCTTTCTCTAGTGGGACCAGAAAAGTAAGAGTACTTCTGCGGGATTCATGATCAATCGTTTGCCAATGAGATACCCTTGCTATAGCGATTTGCAACGTTTTCCCAATTCCCTATTATGCCCTCACCTCGTGCCTTACTGTTAATTTTAAGCATTAGCGTTGTTTTAGTGTTAGTGATTGGGTTTCTGACAGTAATTGCCCAACTCTATAGCCAAATTGCAGCAACTGCTCCCATTTTAGCCAATTTATTTCTCCTATTGTTAATGGGGCTGCTGGCACTAATTATTGGTCTCATTATTTACTACTTCCAAGGTGGCTTTAATCGTCAAGAGAAAAAGAAAAAGCAAAAAAAATATTCCCATGTTAAAGCCCCAGAAGAAAAAAGTGAGGCAGCCCAAGCGAATTTAGATGCCCTTCGGGAACAAGTTAACCAAATTCAAGATGAAGTCGCGCAACAAGCCCTCTTAGAACGATCGCGCGCCCTAGAAGCTAATTTTAACCGTCAAGCGTTTCAAGTGGTGGTTTTTGGAACGGTTTCGGCGGGAAAAACCTCCATTGTTAATGCTTTAATTGGGCGTGTTGTGGGAGAAGTGAGTGCGCCCATGGGAACGACTAAAGGGGAACAAACTTATACGTTAACCTTACCCGAAGTCGAACGAGAAATTTGCGTTACTGATACGCCAGGGATTTTAGAAGCGGGGGTTTTAGGTACGGATCGGGAGCAATTAGCGCGAGAATTAGCCACCAAAGCCGATTTATTACTGTTTGTGGTGGATAATGATTTACGTCAATCCGAATATGAACCGTTATCAGTGTTAGCGGAAATTGGAAAACGATCGCTGCTGGTTTTTAATAAAACCGATCTCTATACCGATCAAGATCAACAACAAATTTTAGACAAGCTGCGATCGCGCACCGAAGACTACATTGCCACTCATGATGTATTGGCTGTGGCAGCTAACCCCACGGCCTTCCATTCTGAAGACGGGGAACTAATTCAACCCGAACCTCATATTATGCCTGTTATTAAACGCCTTGCTGCTATTTTACGAGCAGAAGGTTCCGACTTAATTGCCGACAATATCCTACTACAATCGCAACGATTAGAAGAAGAAGCCCATCGCTTAATTGATAACCAACGTCGTCGTCAAGCAGAAAAAGTCATCCAACGTTATCAATGGACCGGGGCAGGAGTGATTGCAATTACACCACTTCCGGTGGTAGATATGTTGGGAACGGCTGCTGTCAATGCCCAAATGGTGGTGGAAATTGGCAAAATCTATGGTTGTGAAATCAACATGGAACATGGACGGGAATTGGCACTCTCTGTTGGGAGAACGTTATTCAGTTTAGGCATTGTTAAAGGGGTGGTGCAAATGGTTTCCACTGCCCTACAAATGGCAGCAGCAACCTATGTGGTTGGGAAAGCAATTCAAGGGGTGAGTGCTGCTTTTTTAACCCGTATTGCTGGTCAAAGTTTTATTGAATATTTTCGTCAAGATCAAGATTGGGGCGATGGCGGAATGACAGAAGTCGTACGACGGCAATTTCAGTTAACCCGTCGTGATGAATTTGTTAAATCATTTTTGGGAGAAGCGATGGATAAAATTGTGAATCCGCTAACCAATCGTGAACAAGAAACGAACCATCAAGAACAAGAAAAAGCAACCGATTCTAATGCCAGTAATGAGGATGATGATTGGCAACAATCGCCTCAACAAAAACAGAATTTAGAAGAACCATGGTAAGTCATTTACTTGCGTTGACAAATAAAAAGATGGGGATAAACATCTCCTGTTTCCACCACTCGTTCTTCATCAATTTCAAATGTTTTTAATCGGCGAATAACTTTCTTTAATGCCCCTTGTCCTTTTCCGACTAACATAACAATTCGACCTGTGGGAATTAAAACCGTTTCTGCCCCACGGAAAAAGTGGAGAAATAAATGAAAAAAATCAAGCTTTTTTCCTAAGTGAACGCCAAACGGAGGATTGGTAACAATGCCATCAAAGTAAGCAGGGGGATAGCCTGCCATTAAATTTCTAGCATCAAGGCATTGAATTTGGGATCGATGAGATAACCCGGCTGCAACTAAATTGGCTTGTGCCCCTTCCACAGCACCTGGATAGCGATCGCTGCCAAAAAGTTCCAACTCGGGATAAATTTGTCCTGCTTCCACTAAAATGGTTCCTGAGCCACAAAACGGATCTAATAATCGCCCTTTCGGCGCTAATTCGCACAATCGTAACATGGCATAAGCCATAGTATTTTTAAGGGTAACGCGAGGTTGCCAAACTTGGGGCTTACGACGATCTAGGGGATCATCAGTCAGTTGCACGCTGACTAAACACAGTCGATCAAAAATATCGACTCTGATGTGAACATCATACTCCTCAAGGTTAACGGCAGTTCCGTAACGTTCCACTAAGGCAGCCCCTGCCACCCGTTGTACTTCCATACTATTAAATAAATGTTGTCCGATTCGCCTAGTCGTGACACGGAAACTATTTGCCGATTCCATTTCGGGAATCTCTAATTTTAATAAAGTCTCATAAATGGTGTCTAATAACTCACTTCCTGTTATAGAAAATTCGTAGCGATGGTGCATGAAGTGAAAAATGGAGCGCATTTGGAAAGCCACATCATACAACGCTTCAGGGGCAACATCACTTTCCACTAATAATTGCCCATCAAGGGCAAAGGGTTTCTGTTCAATATTGCTAATATTACATCCAGCAGCCGTGGCGCGATCGCGAAATTCCTGTTCCACAATATCTTCGATGCCAGGGTTAGTGGTTAATCTTAAGCGAGTTATTTTGGGCGCGATCGCTGCTTGTTCTATCACAGTTCTAAAATAATAATTCTCCAAACTATATTTTACTGAACTTTGAATCGTTAACGAAGCCTATTAATCGATCCAGCAATGAGGAGTTAGATATGAGAAAGTAATTTACTCAAACCGCATAAAATAATCTCAACCAACATATAAATATAGTAAAGGATTCATTCCATGGAACAGTTCTCATGAATCACTTGTAAAATTGAAATAAAGACAGAATTGCTGAATAGGGAGCTATCAAGTTATCGCGTTAATTATAATTAATATTGCCTTGACTCTGAGTAGTCGTTGAAAGCTAGAAAGAATGCACCAACAAAAACTTAAGACGTCCTATATTACACTAAGTGATCATTTATACATAACTTTAGATATTATTGAGCAAAAGTGGCCTAACTTGTTGTCACTTTTATTAGTACTTCATTTACCTTTATTATTCTTAGAACAAATCCTTGGTTATCAAAATAATTATGATTTGTTTTTTCTACTGGTTTATTTCATTGTCACGACTTTAGAATGGATCACGCTTTTAATTATTACTGAAAAAACGGTTTTAGATGAAAAAGTGAATCTGGAGTTAGCCCTAAAAAGAGCATTTTATAAACTGAAGTATCGCTCAATCAATCTAATTATAATGTGGGTAATTTATATTCTTTTATCCCTCAGTGTTTTATCACTAATTTTTTTAGTAGGATCAATGGCTTTAATGATTTTGGGAACAATTATATTAATTTTATTTTATTTTTTGTCAGAAAGCTTTGCTGTAATTTTAACGTGGATTTTTGCCTTGATCGGGATGTTAGGTTTGTTTCTAATTGGGGTATCCATATTGAGTTATTTTTACTTCTTTTCAGAAGCAATTGCATTACGAAATAGTAAATGGTTTGATGCTTTGCAGTATAGCTTGAATATTGTTAGAGGAAATAAATTTAAAGTTATTATTAGAGTTTGTTTTTTATTTTTTCTTTCCATGTTAGCTAATTTGCAAACTCCCAGTAATTTTATGCCCAATTTTCCGTTATTTGAAACAATTATTATTATCCTTTTCGGTTTAGTAGCTAATTTTGTCTCTTATATTATTAGAATTATAATTACCGTTTCCTTTCTTAACTTAGATTATCTCAAAAATGGCTTTCCAAAACGAGTTTAAATAACTGATCAATGATAAATTTTCATGGGAAAACTGGAAAAAAAAAGTTAATGGAAAATTAAATCGGTGTAGCCATCTTTGCTCTAGTCAATATAAGATAAAATTAAATAGCAATCCCAGAAACGATTGTGTTTGTAATGTGCCGTGACAGTTCATCAAGGTCATCCCATTGACTTAAGCTCAGAATATCCCTGTCCTTGTCGTCGCAACGGATGTCTCAAACCCATTGCGTTAACAGAAGCGTTTGGCTGCGATCGCTGCCAACATTTTTTTATTTTACAAGAGAATTATCAGCAACTGGAACAACTCGCAACGCATTATCCCTATCGACGGGCTTGGCGGTGGAATGGTCAGCAATGGGTTCCTATTCATTCTAAGCTTAGAGATAGCTATGTCATGCTCCTATTAGCGATCATGGTAATGGTTTTAATTATGGGTTTAGTGTTAACCTTACAGTCATCGCCGAAGTTAACAATTTTATTTTGGGTCTTACTCGCCTTATTATTAGCAATATTACCAATTTTCATGGTGTGGTTAGCCCATTGGTATTAATAAACCGATAGCATGAAACGTCTTGACAGTGAAGAAAGTCTAACCTTAATTGAGGCTGTGGTTAAACAGTCTCAACAAGCTAATGAACAATTAGTAACAACCCAAGGAACCCACCGTTCTCAAGCAGTTGAGGCGATGGCAGACGCCTTAAAAGATGCGTTTGATGAAATTTTAGAAGCCAATACCCTCGATTTAGAAACAGCCCGAGAAATGGCAGTTCCTGACTTAATTTTGGAATGGCTCAAATTAACCCCAAAACGCTTAGAAACTGCGATTCAAATTTTAGATAGTTTAGTTACCATTGCTGATCCGATTCAACAGGTGAGTCATGCCCCTTATCCGCTTGATCCCGCCCAAACTTATTGCCAACGCATTCCATTAGGGGTAATTACCCTGATCTATGAATCATTGCCCGAATTAAGTGCCATTATGGCAGGACTTTGTATTAAAACCGGGAATAGTCTCGTCTTACGCGGGGGCACTGAAGCAAGCCATTCCAATGAAACCATTGTCAGTGCGCTACAAACGGCTTTGGAAAATAGTCAAATGCCCAGTCAGGCCTTACAAATTCTTCCCTGTGATCAAGGGGTTTCCGTCCAAGATTTAGTGCAACAAGAACCTTATATTAACCTTGTCATTCCCTATGGTCGCCCCAGTTTAGTCCAAGAAACTGCCCGTGTTGCCAATGTTCCCATTTTACGTACAGCCATTGGCAATTGTTATTTATATTGGTCAACTAGTGGCAGTGCGGAACGTGTCAAGCAAGTAATTGTGGACAGTCATGCCAGCGAACCCGATCCCGTTAATGCTATTGAAAAAGTATTAATTCATCGCAACATTAAAGCCTCGGTTTTGATTAATTTATTTCACAGCCTACAAGAAAAAGGATTTCGCCTCCGAGGAGATGAAAGCTTAGTGCAACAATATGACCAATATTTAAGCCCTGTTCAAGATCAGGAATGGTCACAAAGCTACATTGATAAAGTGGTGGCATTTCAGATGGTAGACGATCTCAGCAGCGCGATCGCGTGGATTAATCGTCACAGTAGTGGTCACGCCGATTGCATTATTAGTGAATCTTACCGTGAAACCCGTCAATTTGCTCAAACCGTGGATAGTGCCTTAGTCTATATTAATGCCTCTCCCCGTTTCTTCCGCTATGCTGCTAATGGCGATAGTATCTTTTTAGGGGTATCCAATCAAAAAGGCTATCGTCGCGGCTTAATTGGATTAGAAGCCTTGACGACATTTAAACAAGTGGTTCAAGGGAATTAAGATTTTCGGGTGTTCCCTCGTTCTGATAGACTCGAAAACGGACTAGCCCGCAAAGTTAGCAGTTATAGGAGAAATAATCTTGGTCGAAAAAACACTCGGTTTAGAAATCACAGAAGTTGTAGAACAAGCCGCGATCGCTTGTGCCCGGTATATGGGCAAAGGACAGAAAAATGAAGCTGATCAGGCAGCGGTTCAAGCAATGCGGGAACGCATGAATGATATTCAGATGCGAGGCCGCATTGTGATTGGGGAAGGGGAACGTGATGAAGCCCCCATGCTTTACATTGGTGAAGAGGTGGGCATTTGTACCCGTCCTGATGCAAAAAACTATTGTAATCCGGATGAATTGATGGAAATTGATATTGCCGTTGACCCCTGTGAAGGCACTAGTCTCGTTTCAAAAGGGCAAAATGGCTCCATGGCAGTGCTAGCAATTTCAGAAAAAGATGGACTATTTGCTGCCCCTGACTTTTATATGAGTAAGCTCGCTGCCCCACCCGCTGCGCAAGGCAAAGTTGATCTTCGCAAATCTCCTACTGAAAATCTAAAAATCCTTGCTGAATGCTTGGATCGCGCTGTGGAAGACTTAGTGATCGTGGTCATGGATCGCTCTCGCCACGAAACCTTAATTAAGGAAATTCGTGAAGCGGGAGCACGAGTTCATCTAATTAATGAAGGCGATGTTTCCGCAGCCCTGGCTTGTGCATTTAGTGGAACCAACGTTCATGGCCTAATGGGGATTGGTGCTGCCCCAGAAGGGGTCATTACGGCTGCTGGAATGCGTTGCTTAGGCGGTCACTTCCAAGGGCAATTGATTTATGATCCAGAAACGGTTAAAACTGGCTTAATTGGTGATAGTCGCTCAAGCAACGTCGATCGTCTCAAAGAAATGGGGGTTGAAGATCCTGATGCAGTTTATAATGCAGAAGACTTAGCCAAAGGTGACACTGTGCTTTTTGCAGCGTCTGGCATTACCCCTGGCACGTTAATGCAAGGGGTTCGTTTCTTCCAAGGGGGTGCCAGAACAGACTCATTAGTGATTTCGACTCAATCGAAAACGGTACGCTTTACTGATACCATTCATTTGTTTGAAGAACCCAAATACATTTCATTACAATAAGTTTGCGTTTAATTAGGGAATGCTTTTGATTAAGTGCTTATCCCTAACTGATAATCTCAGGGGACTTGACTGGTAAAATGTTTAGAGAATCAGTCCTTGTCCCCTTATTGAATTTTGCTTAAAAAACTTGCTGTTTTGGGAGAATTAAGAAAATGTCAATTCTATTTCAAGTATCACTAGCCGCCCTAGTGTTTCTATCCTTTATTATGGTGATTGGTGTACCAGTTGCTTATGCCTCTCCACAAAACTGGGAGCAATCAAAGCGTTTGATTTTTGTTGGTTCAGGCGTTTGGGTTTTACTGGTGATTGCCGTTGGCATCTTAAACTTTTTCGTCGTTTAAATCCGCTCCTTGTTTTTTACAAAACGCTCCTCACTTTTCATCAGTGGGGAGTTTTGTCGTGACAGTGATTCAGCAAGGAATGAGCAACGCTGCAGTTGATACAATAAATCCATAACCGACTAACCAGCAGCAAATTATGGCAGTTTTTGAAGGCACATTTGCAAATGTTGACTCGTTACGCTTTGCTATTGTTATCGGGCGATTTAATGACCTTGTAACTGGAAAACTGTTAGAAGGCTGTCAAGATTGCCTAAAGCGTCACGGCGTGGATACCAATCCCGAAGGAACGCAAGTGGATTATGTTTGGGTGCCAGGGAGTTTTGACATTCCCATGCTTGCTAGACAAATGGCCTTAACCCAACGCTACCATGCCGTCATTTGTTTAGGAGCGGTGATTCGGGGACAAACCACCCATTTTGATTATGTTGCTGGAGAAGCTGCCAAAGGCATTGCAGCAGCTAGTTTTCAAACAGGGGTGCCAGTGGTGTTTGGCATTGTAACTGCCGAAACCATGCAGCAAGCACTGGAACGGGCTGGCATTAAAAGTAATTTAGGATGGAGTTATGCTATGAATGCCCTGGAAATGGCGAGCCTCATGGAACAAGTCAACGACTCACAACGCGATCCAGAAACCCAAGCGTTACCGGATTTTAAGGGGCATCAATTCCAGCAGGAATCCTAATCACTCAGTGACATGGCTTAAGAAACCGCAACTTTCATCATTTCCTCGGGTGTTAAGTCAGAATAAATAATTTCTCCATCCCGAAACCAAACAATGCGCTGACTGTGCCTTGCTACTTCCACTTCATGGGTCACCATGACAATGGTAATTCCACTGTCATGAAGTTGTTGGAAAATATCTAACACTTCTTTCACCGTTCGCGAATCTAATGCCCCGGTGGGTTCATCGGCTAGCAATAAACGAGGATTATTGACGAT
>JAHEOB010000037.1 GCA_018610095.1 Halothece sp. MAG | reverse complement strand
GCTACTTGGATAGTGTCAGCCAAAAACATCCCATTTATGCGGATCGCCCAGAACACCTACAAGAAAAGGGCATGAGTAAAAAGACAGCAGGATTAGTTATGCTGACTCGAACAGCAGTCAGGATTGATCAGGAATGGCTAGAAAAATTTTGGTGCCGCGAATGTGAAGAAGTGAAATGGTATCGCGTGCAAAAAATTGGAGAGCGCAGTTATGATGTTAGCCCTGCGCCGCCACATTTATGGAAACGAGCAGAAGGAACCGTTGATCCATTTGGCAATCCCTCCGTGGGTGAATTTACCCGTCGTCAATCGGGCCGGTTAAACATGAAAACTTATAAAGACTATAATGATTAACTGCCCAAGGGTAGAAACGCTGCAAAATCTACGCTAGCCTGAAATTAAGAGTGATTAGAAGGAATCGTTATGGAAATTACCGACTTAAAACGAGAAATCCAATCCTTGTCGCAGCGCCTGGGCAAAGCCCAGGAGTATCTTTGACCCGCCTTTAATTGAAGCGAAAATCCAAGATTTAGAACAACAGGCAGCGCAACCTGACTTTTGGGATGAACCTGAAACTGCTCAACAAACGCTGCAACAACTCAATGATTTAAAAACGCAGTTAGAACAATATCAACAGTGGCGCGATCGCGCAGAAGATACCAAAGCGATCATTGAGTTACTAGAAACCGAATCCGATGATTCCCTGTGGCAAGAAGCCACCCAAAACATTGAACAATTAAAACAATCCCTGGATCGTTGGGAATTAGAACAACTCCTGTCAGGGCCTTATGATAAACGAGGAGCGGTAATTACCATTAATACGGGAGCGGGTGGTACAGATGCCCAAGACTGGGCGGAAATGCTGTTGCGAATGTATTCTCGTTGGGCGGAACGACACAATTATAATGCCCATCTCACCGAAATTTCAGAAGGAGACGAGGCGGGAATCAAATCGGCAACCCTAGAAATTGAAGGCCGTTATGGCTATGGGTACCTTAAAGGGGAAAAAGGCACTCATCGTTTAGTTCGCATTTCACCCTTTAACGCGAACGGAAAACGACAAACCAGTTTTGTTGGGGTGGAAGTTATGCCCATTTTAGATAACACCACCATCAAAGATATTGAAATTCCTGATAAAGATATTGAAATGACGACTTCTCGTGCTGGGGGTAAAGGCGGGCAAAATGTTAACAAAGTGGAAACGGCGGTGCGTCTAGTTCATATCCCCACAGGGGTAACGGTACGCTGTACCCAAGAACGGTCACAAATGCAAAATCGTGAAAAAGCAATGGCATTACTGAAATCGAAACTGATTGTCATTGCCCAACAACAGCGTGCCCAAAAAATCGCCGAAATTCGAGGGGATGCTGTGGAAGCAGCTTGGGGCAATCAAATTCGTAACTATGTGTTTGATCCCTATCAAATGGTTAAAGATCTCCGAACCCATGTTGAAACCAGTGCCGTGGAGGATGTTCTCGATGGCGAAATTGATGAGTTCCTTGAAGCCTATCTTCGTAGTCAAACCAAGCAGACACAAACTTAGCCATTAGCGGTAGCCACTACGGCAAATATTGAGTGGTAGTAGGGTTTGATTGAATTACTTAAGTTAAACTAAAAGCAGTTTTTGTTCAAATACGAAACGGGATTATCAATTATGAGTGAACAAGAAACAGCAACCCCACAAACTCAAACTGAATCAGCCCCTAGCTATACGAAACTTGCCATGCGCAACATGGTAAGAAAACCTGGGAAAGCCTTAAAACATTTCTTTATCAGCACCATTGGTTTACTTGCCCTATTTATTGGTTTAGCTTACTTAACCCACTAATGTCTCAATTTCCCTTAGCGGTTTATATTCAAAATCACTATTCTCACGCTTCCCTTCCCAGTAGCAGGGATTGGGAAAAATGGTTTCAACAGTGGATCAATTCCTTACAAGATAACCTGCCATGGGCAGAGGAATATGAATTAACCTTATGTTTAAGTGATGATGCTGAAATTACCCATTTCAATGCCCAATATCGGCAGAAAAATCAGCCCACTGATGTGTTAGCCTTTGCTAGTTTAGAAACTCCCTTTCCGGATCGAAAGGGGTTAAATTTTAGCGAGGAACCCCTTTATTTGGGAGATATTTTAATTTCGGTAGAAACCGCCCAAAAGCAAGCTGAAGCACATGAGCATTCTTTCAATCAAGAATTGGCTTGGTTAGCTGCTCATGGCTTATTACATTTACTGGGATGGGATCATCCTGATGAGGAAAGCCTTGAAAAAATGCTTGCAGTTCAAGAAAGGTTACTGATAATGTCAGGTCATAAGTGAAAACGTTTAACTGATCTGCGCTCGGTTAATAGTAGCCACCCCATAAGGTCACTGATAAACATGAGATTTAATTTAAGTTCCTCCACCTATCTTTCTTCCCAACAGCAACAAGGAAATCAATTAACTCTGATTTCTAAACCTTCCCATTATTATTCCGCTACAAATGTTTCCACTAAAACGTCTCATTTCTCTCGACAATTTTCATTTAAGATAGCTTCTAACTTATTAACCAGTTTCCGTTATGCAGGGCAAGGGGTTTATTATGCCTTTGTGACGCAACGCAATTTTCGGATTCATAGCCTAATTGGCAGCCTTGCCATTGGCTTAGGGCTCTTTCTCCACATTAGTGCCATCGAAATGAGCATTATTGGCATGATGATTGCCTTGGTGCTGGTATTAGAATTGCTCAATACGGCACTAGAATCAGTGGTGGATTTAACGGTTCAGCAACAATATCATGAACTGGCTAAAATTGCCAAAGATTGTGCTGCTGGCGCCGTCTTAATTGCTGCAATTACAGCCGTTTTTGTCGCTAGCTTGATTTTATTACCACCGCTAGTGGGGCTGATTTAAAAGTTATCGCGTTAAAATTTGATAACAAGCCTTTGAGATGAGCCAGCTATGATCGTTGTTATCGATAATTACGATAGTTTTACCTATAATTTAGTTCAATATTTAGGCGAAATTGGACAAGAATTTTCCGTTGCTGATGAGATTAAAGTTTATCGTAATGATGCCATTGATACCAGCGCGATCGCGCAGTTAAATCCCGATGGCATTGTCATTTCCCCAGGGCCGGGGCGACCGGATGATGCCGGCATTTCCCTAGAATTAATCCGTCAATTTGCCACAGATATCCCTATTCTCGGGGTTTGTTTAGGGCATCAATGTCTGGGACAAGTTTATGGCGGGCGTGTCACCAATGCAGGGGAACTAATGCATGGCAAAACTTCCCTCGTCCATCATACAGGCGAAGGCGTTTTCCAGAATTTAGAAAATCCTTTTACAGCAACCCGTTATCATAGCTTAGTTATTGCCCGTGATACCATCCCTGACTGTTTAGAGATTACTGCTTGGGTAGAAGATGGCACCATTATGGGATTGCGTCATCGAGATTTACCCCATCTGCAAGGGGTTCAATTTCATCCAGAAAGCATTTTGACCAAAGCAGGAAAACAACTATTGCGAAATTTCTTGCTATCCTTGACGAGTCCAGTGTTAAGCTAGCTTCAGTATGAAACGACGAGCATTTATTCGCTACGGGGGCATGGCGACATTAGCCACTGCAAGCACCCTCCTTTTGTCTCCTCAAAGTTACCAAGCCCAAACCCCCAGCAATTTAGAGATTGAGTGGTTAGGACATACTGCGTTTTTATTTGGCGGTAATAATCTTCGTTTTCTGGTAAATCCTTTTAAACCCATTGGGTGTACCGCTGGCTATCCCGCACCAAATGTAGAAAGTGATTTAGTTTTGGTCAGTAGTCATCTTTTGGATGAAGCGGGAGGCGTCGATAATTTACCCAACGATCCTAGAGTGTTACAAGAAGCTGGTAGTTATCAATTTCAAGACATTGCCATTGAAGGGGTAGGGATGCCCCACGATCGCGAAGGGGGACGCCGATTTGGAACCAATGTTGCTTGGTCATGGCAACAAGGAGGCATCAATATTCTCCATTTGGGGGGAGCTGCAGCCCCCATTGAGAACGAACAACAAATTCTATTGCGCCAACCCGATCTGCTCATTCTTCCTGTAGGAGGTGGCCCCAAAGCCTATCGCCCTGAGGAAGCAAAACAAGCAATGGACAAGTTAAAACCCAAAATGGTGATTCCCAGTCATTATCTAACTTCGGCTGCTAATAAAGAGAAATGTGATTTAGTTGGTGTGCAAGAATTTCTCAACCTTTTAGATGGGGCAAGAGTCCAAAAACTCAATAGTAATCGACTCACGTTATCTCCTCAGGAGTTACCAGAACAAGGAACAACGGTGACAGTTATGCAGTCGCCAGCATAAACCATTGGGGAGAATTGGATCAGTTAGGCTTAATTATTGGTAATTCTCGGCTTCATTGGGGATATTTTCAGCATGGGAAATTACTTCAATGTTGGGATACCCCTCATCTCGAATCCCCAATGAGTGATGGAAGATTACCGACTCATTTATTTCCTTCCGAAATTACTCAATTATTATCAGAAACGGTATGGGTTTATTTAGTTTCAGTGGTAGCCCAACAGACGCAACTCTGGGACAATTATTCTCACAAAACCGTTATTACCTTAGATGATATTCCCATTCATAATGTTTATTCCAGTTTAGGCAGCGATCGCGCTATTTGTGTTTATGGGGCAGGAGAAACTTATGGTTATCCGGTATTAGTGATTGATGCAGGAACGGCACTAACTTACACCGCAGTTGATCCCCAACGGAATTTTATTGGAGGCTCAATTTTACCCGGATTACAATTACAAATTAAAGCACTTTCGGAATATACTGCTGCCCTCCCTGATATTTCTTTACCGAATCGCTTACCATCCCTTTGGGCAAGTTCTACCTCTAGCGCGATCGCGAGTGGAATTATCTATACAACGATCACAGGAATTGCTCATTATATCAGCAATTGGTGGGATCAATTTCCCAATGGGATTGTGGTATTAACGGGTGGAGATGCCCGATTACTGC
Organism: Halothece sp. MAG; assembly: GCA_018610095.1. Taxonomy (GTDB): domain Bacteria; phylum Cyanobacteriota; class Cyanobacteriia; order Cyanobacteriales; family Rubidibacteraceae; genus Halothece. The sequence goes on along the minus strand of JAHEOB010000037.1, from coordinate 8,036 downwards.
AGCATTATTTCCAACAACATGATCCTGCCTTAAGCCAAAAACTGATTGTGGATCAAACACTAATGTTTCAAGGAATTGCGAGTTTAATAACTCAATGTGGGATGTAGCCAAGCCACCGCCCTACCGGTATCGCGCGTAGCCAACTTTGGCATAAGTGAGTTAATTAAGCAGCCAATTACGACAAAGAATAAAATATCGTTTTCTTAAATCTCGTAAACAGGGATGAAGTTGGGGATAATATTTGTCCCATTGTTGAATAATCTGCGAAATTAGATTAGCAACGGTTGGGGAGGCAAACGACATCGAACCTAATTGTCTAATTTTGATATTTTGCGCGATCGCAAGCCCTAAAAGATTAACAAACTCCCCTGCATTATTGCCAAAACCATGTCCTCCTAGGATTTTACCGTTGCGATGAACAATGACTTTTAATAATCCTGTATTATTTCCTTGAACAATATTAACTAAGTTTGTCTGAAAAGATTCAGATAAAACGATAACTTGATCACCGTATCGTCGTTTCGCTTGTGCTTCTGTCATTCCCACTCGTGCTACTTCTGGATTAGTAGAAATAACCCAAGGAAGCCATTGATAATTAGCAGTATATTGAGGCAAAAATAAAGCGTTTTTGAGGGCAATTTTCGCTTCATATTGCGCTAAATTGAAAAAGGGATATCCTCCTGCAACACCACCACAACCATAGATTTTTCGATTAGTCGTTTGTAATTTTTGATTGAGAATTAATCCTTGTGCAGTATAACGAATGCCCACTCCTTCTAAATTTAATCCTTGGCAATAGGGTTCGGTATCAGGAATGAGAATTAATTCTTCAGTGTCAATGGTTTGATTGCCGAGTTTTAAACGTTTAGATGTTTCAGATTGTTGAATCTCGAACAGTGGACTATTGGTTAATAAATTAATGCCATCTGCTTCAACTTGGGCTTGCAATAAATGGCTAATTTTGCGATCTTCAAGGGGTAAAAGCTGAGAATGGGTGGTGGATAAGGTAACTGTTTTATTGAAGCGGACTAACGTTTGAGCTAAACTAATTGCTGAAGGAGTATCACCAACAATTGTTAAATTTTGGGGTAAATTGCTCAGGGTCGATTTTTCTTTTAAATCGCTAATTGTTAAATAGCCCACTTCTGATAAGTTGGGAACATTAGGAATAATTGAAATGGTTTCCGTTGCAATTAAATAAGCGCGGGCTTTTAACTTCTCTTCATTAACAATAAAAGCCTGTTTCGGTAAGCGACAAAATTCCCCTTCACCGTCAATTACATCAACGCCTTGGGTAGCTAAATTCACAAGGGCATTGTTTTCTTCACTTACGTCAATCACTTCTTGTGCCCATTGTTGATAAGTATCTAAGGGCTGAGACGATAATGGTTGAATATAGTCCCATTGTTGTGCAATTTGAGTTAGTTTCGTCAGGGTAAAATTATAAAGCCAATCGGTTTCAATGGAACGAGAAATCCCTTGGGTGACAAGGGCTACTCGCGCTTCCCATAAAGCAGCCGTCAGGGCCGCATATCGCCCCACCGCAGTATTACCAATAATAATGACATCATAGTTCATTAATTTTTGATTTTTTACCCTATCTGCTGTTTTTCCATGACTTTTAAAAGGGCTTGTTGGAGTTTTTCATTGTCTTGAGGCTGACGGATTGCCGTGCGAAAATAACCTTCACCGAGTTCAGGAAAACTAAGACAATCTCGAATCAAAATTTGGGCTTGCTTTAGTAGTTCCGCTTGTAACTGTGAACCGGGCATTTCAGTTGCAACAAGGAAGAAATTGGCAGCACTGGGAATTGGCGTTAACCCTGGTATTTGCTTTAAATCTTGATAAAAGCGCGATCGCGCAGTTTGTAACCAATCCCGAGTCTGGGTTTGAAACTTCGCATCGTCTAGCACTGCCATAGCAGCTTCCGCAGCTAAACAATTCACTGACCAAGGATCACGCCACTGTTGCCACTGTTGTAACCGTTGCGGATTGGCAATGGCATACCCAATGCGTAATCCCGGTAGGGCATAAAATTTAGTCAGCGATCGCAGCACCACTAAGTTGGGATAGTTTTCAACATCTCCCACAAGGCTTTCTTGTTCTTCAGGCGGCAAAAAATCCATAAACGCCTCATCCACAACCACCAAGGCGAACTTATCCAGATAAGGCAAAATCTTTTCACGGGAGAACAATTGACCTGTGGGGTTATGAGGATTATTTAAAATCAGACCACAGTTATCACTAATCGGATTATCAATCACGAAATCGTGACGATATTCCACTTGATTCAGCATTTGAGGCACATCGAGCTTGCAAAAGCTCATTTTTGCCCCAAACGCCTTTAACGCCCTTGTATAGTCCCGAAAAGCAGGGGTCATTAAATAAACCCGATCACATTGGGCTAACTCTCGCCCTGCCCAACTTAATAATTCGGCTACGCCATTTCCCGGTAATACCCATTGGGAAGCAGAAAGCTGGTGCCATGGTGCCAATCTCTCCCGTAGTTGGGAATAATTGGGGTCAGGATAGTGCTGTAAACTACTGACCCCTCTTTGGATAGCACTGATGGCACTGTCAGGAGGGCCGAGGGGATTAATACTGGCGGAAAAATCCAATATCACAGAGGGAGAACAACCCGCTAATTGGGCTGCCCAGTTTAAATTCCCCCCGTGTATTGGTCGCGTCGTCATTAATTAAAACTCGGGTAAAACTACTTTTTCTTACTCTTACTCTTACTCTTACTATTACTCTTACTATTATCCTCTGGGGCAACTCGTTCTTTAAACAGTTTCCCCGCAGAAAAAGCAGGGACTGACGTTGCAGGAATTTCCATTTTATCGCCAGTTTTGGGATTCCGTCCTTCTCTTGCCTTACGTTCCCGTTTTTCAAAGGAACCAAAGCCCACTAGCGTGACTTTTTCCCCTTCTGAAACGGCTTCCATAATGGTTTCTAATGCTGCAGTTAATACCGCATCTGCTTGTTTTTTGGTAACAGTTGCGCGATCGGCAACTTGATCCACTAAATCACCTTTATTCATAGTCAATCTCCTAATTCGTGAGTGTTTTTCTAGGATAACGACAGATTGCTCGCACTGAGCAAGTTTTTTGAGCGTTTGCTAATCCAAAGACCTAGCTAGTAGATATCCTTAAAGCCTAGGATACCTATTAATTCTAGGTTTCACTGCATTATTCTACGCCCTAATCGCCTATTGTGGATCGTCAAAACCATTAAATTCTCTACATTTGGGCATTTTTTTACGTTTTGCAATCTCTGAATGAATTTACATCACTCATTAAAATTGAATTAAATCACTATTAGTGGTATTGATAAGCATTAATACTTAATTACCAGCCAAAGCAATGAATCCCGATTAAGCACTCATCGCTATACACTCAATTTCCACTAAAGCCCCTTTTGGTAAGCGAGAGACTTCAACGCAAGCCCGTGCTGGTGCAGTTTCTGATTGGAAATAAGCACCATACACTTCATTAACGGTGCTAAAGTAACTCAAATCGGTGAGATAAATCGTTAGTTTCACCACTTCTTCCCAACCAACACCAGCCGCTTTTAAAATCGCTTCTAAATTCGCCATGACTTGTTTGGTTTGGGTAACAATATCTCCCTCACCGACTAAAGAACCCGTGTTGGCATCTAATGCCACCTGCCCAGAAACAAAAATCAATTCTCCAGTTGCTGCCACTGCTTGATTATAGGGACCCACTGGGGCAGCCGCTTCATTGGTTTGAATAATTCGTTTATTACTCATAACAATCCTAGTGATTCTGCGGTTGTTGTAACTTCCACATTAAACTAGAAACAAAATTGGTCAAAATATGAGCAATAATGGGAATCAGTAAATTACCTGTAACGAATGTAATGCCGCCTAACATTAATCCCACCGTAGTTGCCCAAACGCCATAGGGCCATTGTTGAGCGCCACTGAGGTGAAGAACTCCAAACAAGACGCTCGATATAAGCACTGCTGGTATCCCCGAACCAAAAGCAGGGATCATAACGCCACGAAAAAGTAATTCTTCACTCAGTCCTGGTAATAAACCTAACCAAATGGTATCGGGAAGGGCGAGTGGTTTTAAGACTAAATCTAAATAGTAATGAGCACTACGGCGATAAGCTGGCCAAATTTGATAAATAATACTGCTGGTGGTAATAATGAATGCTGCGATTCCAAAACCGATTAAACAGGCTTCTAAACTAAACCGAATCGGCAGTAACGAGAATGACCCAAAGTATTGCCATACTTTAGCAATAATCAGTAAAAGGATGGCAGTAATCCCCATAATGGTTAAGACTTGGGGACGAGTTAATGGTTCAAATTCAGAATTGTTGGGGTTTGTCACGATTCACTGTAATTAATTCAAGCGACACAAAGATGAGACAGAGGCACGCAACGCATCGGGATGAATCCCACTACGTTGTGCAACTAATTCCCCTAAAGCCTCTAAATAAGAGCTAACCCGAATGGGTTGCAAGCCTAATGATTCGGGTGTAACTTCCATTGTAGTTTGATTTTCTTCGACAGCGATAATTTTTGCGGGTAACTGACTCCAACTTAAAACCGCACTTCCCCCAGCAGCATCAGCAGGAATGACCACTGCATCCACTTGGTTGGCAGTTATATCCTGAGGTTGCAGAGAGTGTGTGATCAATTGAGGGGCGCGAGATAACCCCACTAAAATACAAGGCAGAAACGTATAACCTAATTCTTCCGCAGCAGCCCGAGGTGAAATATTGGGATCAAGGGGAAGCGGTGTCACAGCAGGGGCATGGGCGCAAGGAATTTGAAATTCACGTACTAGTAAATGAGAAATAATCGCTTCTGCCCCAGCAAGGGCATCCACGCCTTTCCCTTGACGATAATTAGCAAGGGCTTGGGATTCCATTTCATCAGGAAAACGGGCAACAACCGCGATCGCGCTCACGTTCCCTTGTTCAATTAGCACTTCTCCAGCACGAAGTAAACTATCAGGGGAGCCAATCGTTCCCCAACTTGCTCCCGAGGGAGCGGTTCGCAGTTGCACTTCTAACGCGGCATCCGTGACAACATAGTCAGTTACAGGAATCCCCAAGGTGGTTTTAGCAGCCTCTGCTGCTTGGAGATGACGTAGCTGTAAATCAGATTCTATCCCTTGATCCAAAATTAAGCCCACCCGGTTTTGATGAACAGGGCGTAAGCCCCAACGATTCGCTGCAAATTGATCTAAGCTATAACCTTCCACATAATAAATATGGGGTTCTGACCAATACAATTGAGCCCCATTAATAACATTGGGATGGGTAATGAGCCGATCGCTGATCTGCGCGATCGCGCGAGCAACGGGCATGGCATCCCCTGCATACCCGCCAATGGTGGCACCAATACCAGTGGGTACCATTAAAACAACCGTAAAAGGGGATTGTGACACGATTAATCAGCCGTTTGGTGAGTAACAATCGCTTCTAACTGTACTTTTTCTGTTTGCTGATCAACGTTGGTAATCGCCCAACGTAAAGGCTTGCCTCGTTTCGCTAATTCGGTTTCAATTTCTTGTTGGAGGGTGCTGGGCGTTGCAGTTAGATCCACTTCTGCTTCAATAAAATGAGTTGTCATGGTTAATCAATTGTCAATCTTTCTCTAGACTCTAGTATCTGATACCATGCCGCTTTAATCAAGTCAAGTCTCGAAATTTTTCAGTTTCCTAGGGCAACAGGTAAAAAACATGACGTTCTTGCTAAAAGGGGATTAGAAGTGATTGCTAGAACTGCTAAAAAAAGTAAATATTAAATTAAATTATATAAATAGCGAGTGAAGAGTAAGTTTCTATTACCTTAATCGTACATCTAAGAGTAAAGTATGACTATATTTTTATTAACGGCAACTGGCATTTATCTCTATGTGGTTTGGATTTTAATTTCCTATCAATGGTTTAAACGTCAACGGGATAAAATTCCTTTTCGAGTCCATGTCAATGGCATAAGGGGGAAATCCACTGTAACTCGCTATGTCTCAGCGGTCTTTCGAGAAGCAGGATATCATACCTTCGGAAAAACCACGGGAAGTGCAGCTAGAATTATACGCCCTGATGGCGAAGATTACAATTTTCACCGCCGTGGTTATGCCAATGTTAACGAACAAGTAAAAATGGTTAAGCATTTTGTTCGCCAAAAGGCAGAAGCGATTGTTTTAGAATGTATGGCAATTAATCCACTTTACGCCAAGTGGTTAGAAGATAAAGTGACACAAGCACAGGTTAATATCATTACCAATGTTAGGTATGATCATCCTGATCAAATGGGAGAAACCCTTGAACAAATTGCTGAGTCGCTTGCTCAGACCATTCCTGACAATGGCATTTTAATTACAGCGGAGTCTAATCCGAAACTACTGGAAATTCTTGCTAACAATGCAAGGCAAAAAAATACGACAGTTATCGTTGCTAATCCGAATCAGGTTTCTTCGCAAGACTTAGAAGGATTTACTTATTTTGTCCATGAGGAAAACATTGCGATTGGTTACGAAATGGCAAAGCTTTTAAAATTGCCAAAAGCAAGAGCCCTTGCAGCAATGCAGTCTGCTAAACCTGATCCGGGAGCATTTCAAATTGAATATTTCGAGTTTGAGGGTAAAACAATTGCTTGGGCGAACTTATTTGCCGTAAATGATCGCGAAAGTTTTATTTCCACCTGTTTAACATTATTTCAACAACTTGCTAGTTATGAAACGGTAATTATTTTAAACAATCGAGAAGATCGCCAGGAACGAGTCGAATTATTCGCATGGCTTGCGCAATATTTACAGTTTAATCGGGTTGTGACTTTTGGTGCATTTGAAGGAGAAGTTAACCAATTTTTATCCAGTCAACCTAATATCGTCTTAAATTTGGGTGCTTCTAGTAAGTTCAAAAGCGCCTCAGGTCAGCAACTTTTGCAGCAAATTTGTAATCATGCTGAGAGTCAAAAAATCTTGCTGATTGGTGCCGTAAATATCCATACCGAACAAGCAGAAAAATTACTTCACTTTTTCGAGGAAGAAAGAGAAAAAAGTAGTGGGAGAGTTGAGAACGATTTAGCCAGCATTAAATAATGGAATCCTTTAATACACCAGAACTTCAAAGATTAGCCCTCATTATCGGTGCCATGGTTGCTGTTAACTACAAAAATACTTATGGCGTTACCCCAGGTGGCATCATTATTCCTGGCATTTTAATTATTTCCTTTTTAAGCTCACCCATTTGGGGTTTGACGATCATTGCACTCTGCTTTTTCATTTACTGGCTCTACAATCGCTTTTTTAAAAGAGCAGATTACAAAAGTCGCACCCCCATGTATGTACTTGCAGCACTTTCGCTGGGGATTGCTCACCCCCTTTCTTTGATTTACAGTGAATTGGGTCTAATAACGGCTAGCCTCACTAGCTTTTCTGGCGCTTTAGTTCCAGCAATTGTAGCGTTTACTTGGACTCGCCAAAAGATAGTACTGGTGTGTCGGGGAATGGTGATAAGCACTTTAATTAGTGCAACCATTTTAGGTTTGATTTATTTAATTGGCACCAACGGATTGGGATTAGAATTTAATACGATAGAAGACATGATTCGGGGCAAAAGGAGTCTTGCGCTGAAATATCCTCTGCTTCAATTTTATATCATGCTTGGAGTGGGTTATTGGATTTATCGGCGTGTGAATATCCGTTCCGGTGGATATATCATTGCCCCAGCAGCAGCCGTTTTGCTAGTCAATCCTGTCAGTGCTATCCTATTTTTACTAGGTTGCATTGTAGTATATTTTGCTACTAAAGCTATTTGCAAAGCAAGTCTGATTGTAGGTTTAAATCGTTATGCCTTAGCACTCTATCTAAGCACGATTTTTGTGTGGGGAATCGAACTCCTTTTTTTAGAGATTGACTCCACGATTTTGCCGTTTCAAGGGAGTAGCATTCTAGTGATTATCGCGATGTTGTCATTTGTGAACGATAGTATCCTTTACGGTCATAAAAATGTATATGCCTATATTGGAGTCATGTTGCTAATCGCGATCGC
>JAHEOB010000036.1 GCA_018610095.1 Halothece sp. MAG | reverse complement strand
TTTTTAGATAATGAAATTTTGATTCATCGACAGACCACGGCTGATTATACGACCAATTATGGACAAGTATTATATCGTCAGGATGGTTTAATTGAAAAAGTTTATACGAGTAAAATTGAACCCCTCTATGCGGAACTGGAACATTTTGTGGGTTGTATTCGCGGTGGCAATCAACCCTCGGTTGGCGGAGAACAAGCGTTACAAGCCCTGCGTTTAGCGACCTTAGTGGAACAGATGGCAATGGATGGTCAGGCTTGGGATGTTGATTTTCAACAAGGGGCAATTCTTTCTCAATCGCAACAGAGTTAGCGGATCAAATATAATTAAATTGCTACAATAAGCGCGATCGCTGGTTAATGCCGTTTCATCGAATCCGCTATGCAGAATACTCGCTTAAATTCTTTACTCAATAATTTCTCTCGTCAAACGCGACAGTTTTTGCAGAATCCTTGGCGTCGAATCAGTTTATTATTGCTGAGTTTATTATTGGGAATTTTTATAGGAATTACCATTTCCAGTGTTGCTGGACAAAAAGGCAATTTAGATATTATTGTAGCAGCTTTAGTTTTAGGGTTTACTGAAGTCACGAGTTGGTATAACTATCGCAGTGATCGGACTCAAAAATTAGGATTACTAGAAGTTTTTAACTTATTTAAAATTGGCATTACTTATAGTTTATTTGTACAAGCCTTTATTTTAGGTTCTTAAAATCATCAGTGGTGACTATGATTTCTACTCTACGACAATTAGCGGACGGAAAAGCGTTAACCTTAGAAGATCAAAAAACGCTGCCTCAGAATCATCATTGGGAAAAGAATATCTCCTTAGATCGCAAAATTCATTACTTTCCTCTAGCTTACCAAACCGTTTCTCCATTTCGATCAAACATTGGTTTAGAAGATGACCAAATTTTAAAACTCCTTTGGCAATTATGGCTTCCCCTTGCTTTAATGATTATTGACAAAAAACAAGCAAGTTCATCGCCAATTATTCAAGGCATTTTAGGGTTGCAAGGTACGGGAAAAACAACTTTGGCAACCATTCTCCGCTCACTTTTAAAAGCATTAGGCTATCATACGGTTAATGTCTCGATCGATGATCTTTATAAAACCTATCGTGAACGTCAACAACTACAACAACAGGATCCGCGATTAATTTGGCGTGGTCCCCCCGGAACTCATGATGTGGCGTTAGGGGTGGAATTGTTAGATCAAATTCGTGAAGGAAAAACGCCCATTGCAATTCCTCGATTTGATAAATCGGCGGTTGGGGGAAGGGGCGATCGCGCTAACCCTGAAATGATTCATTCTCCCATTGATATTTTATTATTTGAAGGGTGGTTTTTAGGGGTTCAACCGGTTTCAGAAACGGCTTTTGAATCGCCTCCTGAACCCATTAGAACGGAACAAGATCGTCAGTTTGCGATTGATAATAACCGTCGCTTATCCGATTATTTGCCATTGTGGGAACGCTTAGATGGATTAATCATTCTTGCACCACAAGATTATCGATTCAGTAAACAATGGCGTCGAGAAGCGGAACAGAAAATGATTGCCCAGGGAAAATCAGGGATGAGTGAACAAGAAGTTAATCAGTTTGTGGAATACTTTTGGCGATCGCTGCATCCTGAGTTATTTATTAGCCCTTTAATCAATCATAAACAGGGTGTGGATGTGGTGGTTGAAATTGATGCCAATCATGTTCCCATACAGATTTATTAATAGTATTTAGTCAACTCGCCGCAAATTTAAGACAAACCCAACTAATACATCTTCTCCTGATAATTCTGTGGGATTTTCTAACACTTCCACCTCGGAATGGGATCGATAAATTTCGACTCGCTTTTGTTGGGGATCAATTAACCAACCCAGTCTTGCACCATTTTGAATGTACTCCTGCATTTTCTCTTGTAGCGATGAAAGTGGATCAGAATTTGATCGTAATTCTATGATAAAATCAGGACAAATCTTAGGAAAGGTTGCTTTTTGTTGAGGGGTCAAATTGTCCCAACGTTGCTGACTTACCCAACAGGCATCAGGGGAACGAATTGCCCCATTAGGTAAAATAAAGCCCGTGGAAGAATCAAATAATTTACCAACTTCCCCTGAATGACGCCACCACAAATATAGTTCGCCAACGATTTTGCTATTACGTTCTCCTGTTTCCCAACCCGTTGGTGGGTTCACAATTAATTCTCCTTGGGCGGTTCTTTCTAATCTTAAATCAGGGTTGGCTGCTGCTAATTTGGTAAATTGTTCTTGTGTTACAAATAGCCCGATTGCGCTGGGTAAATTAATGGAGATGCTATCAGTCGGTGTTGTTACCATCGGCAAAATTACTTTTTCTTTTCTGTGGTGATGGTTTCGATTTCTTCATCAATGGTTTCCACCATAGGATAGGATTTTTGGGCAGAATATAACTTTTTGGCTTTCTTTAATGAATTGAGGGCAGCGTCATTTTCTCCTTTTTCTTTTAAGGCTAAACCTAACACGCGATGGGGTTCAGCAAATTTATTGGGTTTAATTTTCGTTCCTTGTTGAAATTGCGCGATCGCGTTATCAATTTTTCCCTGCTGCATATACACTTTACCTAATTCAATATAACCATCAACATTTTTGGGAGAGGTTTGAGTTAAGGTTTCAAACGTTGAGATCGCTTCAGTTAGATTCCCCTGATTGACATAACACTTTCCTAATAATAATCGCGCTAAATCGTTACTAGGTTGTCGTGTCAAAATCTTCTGAAAAATGGGAATGGCATCACCATATTTTTCATTTTCGTAAAGTTGACGGGCTTTATTAAATCGGCTAGCTAATAGTAGGCTTCTCCCGAGGAAAAATCCCACAACTAACAGAATAATGAGAACTGTGGCTAAAGCTATAATTGTTGTGTAATTAGTTTCTGACATTTTAAGCTAAAAAACAACCGACAGGGAATAATAAATATTCCAGATAAAATAATTTCCAAATAAATTGGTAAAACTGCGCGATCGCGCTTTTATCTTCTAAGTTAACGTTTTGACTCCGCCACCACAATAACAATAATAATCCACTATGGCTGATGCCTACAAAAATGGGATTAACATCAGGCAACCATAACCATGCAGCAAGCATAACACCCAAATAGCAAACACTGATAATAACGCGGGTAATATTTAGAATGGTTGCTTTTCCTAATAGGAGGGTAAATGTGGTGATATTGTATTCTTTATCCCCTTCTAAATCAGGAACATCTTTAAAAATCGCGATCGCGATGGTAAACACTAAAATAAACAGGGTTAAAGCCCAGATAGCAGGGGGAATCACTTGTTGTTGGCTTAGCGTATAATTAAAGTGTAAAAAGAGTCCTAAATTAACAATCACGCCTCGTACCGTAAAGATACAGAAAGCAGCCCAAAACGGAAACCGTTTAAGACGAATCGGAGGCAAAGAATAGGCGGTTCCAAGGGTTAAACTGATTGCAATTGTCATCAGTAACCATTGACTTGATAGGGCAGAAATGATGATAGCAAGGATTCCTGTTATCCCGACAATCCATTTCCCTTGGCGTTGGGAAAATTCTCCTGCTGCAAGGGGTAAACTGGGCTTATTAATTTCATCAATGGCAATATCTTGCAGTTGGTTTAAACCCACAATATAAAGATTCCCGCATAAACAAGCCACCCAAGCAGCAATTAGGGGAATTATCTTATTAGCAGTAATAGTGATATTGCTAAGCGCGATCGCGATAAAATATAAGGCAAAAACACTTAATGTGGTTCCAATAATGGTATGCGGGCGAGAAAATTTCCACAGGCTTTGTAACCAACCA
>JAHEOB010000035.1 GCA_018610095.1 Halothece sp. MAG | reverse complement strand
GTTATTTGTAGACATATTGGCTTAGATCGTAGTTATTGCTCTTTTGTCACTCTCCGAATACAAAAATCAATTAAATTTTCCAATACTGTCTCTAATATGATACAAACTAATTTTTTTATACTAACGCTTAATAACCGATATCGAATCTATCTAGATTTTAATTCTCATACTACCCTATTAATAAATTTTCCAATTTTAATTTTTATAATACAAAAGTAATTTGAAGTGGAAATTTGTTTTATTCTACAGTTACCGATTTGGCAAGATTACGAGGCTGATCCACATCTAAGCCCCGTCGTGCTGCAATATGATAAGCCAATAATTGCAAGGGAATTACCGTCACTAACGGTGAAATTAATTCTTCGACTTCGGGGACGGGTAATAAATCATCAAAGGTTTCCCCGGCTTGTTCGTCATTCATGACGGTTACGCCTAATAAACGAGCGTCTCGGGCTTTGGCTTCTTGGGCGTTAGAAAGCACTTTCTCATATACGCTACCAGGAACCGCAATGGATACCACCGGTACTTTATTATCTAATAGGGCAATGGGACCATGTTTCATTTCTCCTGCGGGATAGCCGGCTGCATGAATATAACTAATTTCTTTGAGTTTTAATGCCCCTTCTAAGGCAATGGGAAAGTTAATGCCTCGCCCGACGAAAATAAAGTCTCGGGTTTCAGTAAATTCATGGGCTAAGTCTTCAATGTAGCGTTCTTGACTTTCTAAAATGAGTTCAATTTGGGCGGGTAGATAGCGTAAATGATCTAGATTTTCCTCAATCCGTTGTTCGGACAGGGTTTGACGTTGATGGGCTAATTCTAGAGATAAGCAGTAAAAGCCAATTAATTGAGCAATAAAGGTTTTGGTGGCAGCGACGCCAATTTCAATCCCGGCATGGGTATCAAAAATGTGATCCACCATTTGCCCTAGGGTACTTTCAGGACGATTGGTTAAGCCTAATAAATGAGGCGCAAATTTGGCATCTAAGTTACTGCGACGGCGTTGTTCAATGTCTAAGGCAGCTAGGGTATCAGCGGTTTCGCCGGATTGCGTGACGCCGATGGTGAGCGTATTAGCTGTAATAGGAGAGGGGGCATAACGAAACTCGGAAGAATATTGAACGGAGGTGGGGATGCCTGCCAGTTGTTCTAATAAATATTTGCCAATTAAACTAGCATGCCAACTCGTACCACAGGCTAAAATTTGAATGTGTTCTAAGTTTTGGGTAAGTTCAGTAGGTAAATTTAACTGAATCGGTGAAGCGTTACCATTTTGCCCCGGCTGCCAATCTTGATTCAGATACGCTTCTAAGCAGCTACGAACCACTCCCGGTTGCTCGTAAATTTCTTTGAGCATGAAATGGCGGAAGCCTTGTTTTTCCACCACAATGGGATTCCAGTCTAATGTCCGTGGGGTTTTGTTTAGCCGTTTTCCCTCTGGATTATAAACTTCTACTCCCAAGGGGGTTAATTTGCCAATTTCACCATTTTCTAAGGGTAAAACCGCTTTCGTATAGGGAATTAAAGCAGGGGTATCCGAAGCACAGAAAAATTCTCCTTGCCCAAATCCAATCACTAAGGGGGCTTGTTCTCGGGCAATGACCATTTCATCGGGATAGTCAGCACAAATGACAGCGATCGCATAAGCTCCATCCAGTAATCCCACGGCTTGTTGTACTGCTTCTAATAAGGGAGATTCACTATCTTGCGTTTGGGTTAAGCAGTCAGCAATGAGGTGAGGAATGACTTCGGTATCGGTGTCAGAAATAAATTGGTGTCCTTTATCAATTAATTTGTCTCGCAGTTGTCGGTAATTTTCAATAATTCCATTTTGAACCACTGCCACCCGTTCGTGCATATCTACATGAGGATGGGCATTGTGTTCTTCTGGTTTGCCATGAGTTGCCCAACGGGTGTGACCAATTCCCACATTAGCGGAGGAATGATTTTGTTCCACTTTGCCACGGAGATTATGAAGTTTCCCTTTTGCCCGAAGCCAATGTAATTGGTTATCAGAGACAGTTGCAATGCCAGCGGAGTCGTAACCCCGATATTCTAGTTTTTCTAAGCCAGCCAGTAGAATGTCTGTAGCAGTTTGCGTCCCAATATAACCAACAATTCCACACATAATTTGCTCTCGAATTAAGATTTAAGCAGGTGGTGACTCGCGATCGCGCAATGTTGTTCCCCCATCATGAGAAACCAACAAGCATTCAAATTATTATCTAATTGTAATGGTGCGTTATGAATTGTCAATGGTTAAAGTAAATCTAAGCAGAATTGGATAAACTAGCAAACAATTAATACAGCAGTGGATAACATACTACCCTATTAGGGTGAGTAAACCTATTTTGAGATGGCAAATCAACCCATGGCCTATAACTTGTCTCACTTTGGCACGCAAATGTCGCAACTAACGGGCGTGCGTGCCATTATGAAAGATATTATTGAAACCCTCCGTCAAGCTGGAGAACGGGAATTTATTAATCTGAGTGCAGGCAATCCCGTCATTATTCCCGAAGTGGAAAAGCTTTGGCGCGATGCGACTCGTGAGTTGCTGGAAAGTTCCGAATATGGGGAGGTGGTGTGTCGATATGGTTCCTCGCAAGGGTATGAACCTTTCATTGAAGCCATTGTCAACGATTTTAACCACCGTTATGGGCTGAATTTAACGGATCGCAATATTTTAATCACCCCAGGTTCACAGTCGCTTTATTTTTATGCTGCCAATGCCTTTGGCGGCTATACAGATGACGGGAAGCTCAAGGAAATTGTTTTACCGTTAAGTCCAGAATATACGGGATATGGTGGGGTCAGTTTATTTAAAGAAGCCCTCCTTGCCTATCAACCCACCTTGGATTTAGATGAAGATGCCCATCGCTTTAAATATCGTCCTGATTTTAATCAACTCCAAATTAATGAAAAAACCGGTTGTGTCATTCTGTCTCGCCCCTGTAATCCCACCGGGAATGTCATTTCAGAACAAGAATTAACTAAAATTGCAGAATTGGCTGCCCCCTATAATGTTCCTGTCATTGTGGATGCTGCTTATGCCCCTCCCTATCCAGCTTTGAATTTTACGGAGATGAAACCGCAATTTGGGGGGAACTTATTGCACTGTTTGAGTTTATCTAAAGCAGGATTACCCGGAGAACGGATTGGGGTTGCCATTGGCGATCCGGACTTGATTCAAGTGTTAGAATCCTTCCAAACCAATTTATGTATCCATTCGCCACGGTATGGTCAAGCGATTGCTGCTCGCGCGATCGCGTCTGGGCAATTGGGAGACATTTGCGAAACCGTCATTCGCCCCCATTATCAACAAAAATTTGCCGTATTAGAAGAAACCCTTGATGAAGCGATGCCAAACGAAATTCCTTGGTTTCTCCACCGCGGAGAAGGGGCAATTTTCTCTTGGTTATGGTTACAAGATTTACCCATTAGTGACTGGGATTTATATCAAGAATTGAAAAAAGAAGATGTCATTGTAGTTCCCGGTAGCAGTTTCTTCCCAGGATTACAAAAAGAGTGGCAACATAAACAGCAATGTATTCGCATTAGTTTAACCGCCAGCAATGAAGAAATTGCAACGGCGATGCGTCGCTTAGCCCGTGTCATCGACAATATTTATCAAGGATCGGCAGTGGGGGTTGGTTAATAAGGAGAACTCACCTTGGCAACAATTTTACGAAAATGGAGTTATCAATACCAATGGTTATATGACGCGATCGCGCGGTTTTCTGCCTTAGCGGTTGGCGGAGAAGCCCGTTTTCGCCAACTCCCGCTAAAAGGAATTCCTATCCATCGTGATACCCCCATTCTCGATTTATGTTGTGGGGCGGGGCAAACCACTCATTTCCTTGTACAATATTCTGACCAGGTGACGGGGTTAGATGCCTCTCCGCTAGCATTACAACGGGCAAAAAGTAGGGTTCCTCAAGCGAATTATGTGGAAGGCTTAGCAGAAGCACTTCCCTTTTCCAATGCCACGTTTGATCTGGTGCAAACCAGCGTTGCCCTTCATGAAATGACCCCCGATCAGTTAACCCAAATTTTACAGGAAGTGTATCGGGTTCTCCAGCCTGGGGGAGTTTTTGCTTGTATTGATCTCCATCAACCCCATAATCCCCTTTTTGTTCCCGGATTAACCTTATTTATGACCTTATTTGAAACCGAAACCGCTTGGCAATTTGTGCAAATGGATTTAGCTAACAAACTCCGCGCGATCGGGTTTCAAGATTGTAAGCAACAACTTTATGCTGGGGGAAGTTTACAAATAGTGCAAGCAAAAAAATGATATCAACGATCGTGCTATCTAGCAAGGCTTTTGAGCTGATACAATAGTAACTTAATCGGTCAATTTGACAATTATCAAGCGGAACAATTTTTCTTTTAAAACTCGTTACAATATCTTAAAGAATAACGATTACCTAATTGCCATGAGCGATTCTTCGAGTTCCCAAAGTTTACCCCAACCAAGCGATACCACTGCTTATGTTGAACAAACGGCTCAACTGCTTGCCATAGAAATCCCCGACACCTATCGAGACGGTATCATTAACAATTTCAATCAACTCAGCGCGATCGCGCAGCACGTCATGGACTTTTCGCTTCCCAGCAATACTGAAATTGCACCGATATTTAAACCTTAATGTTGAGCTTATCGAACGTCAAAATTTGATATGTTTGCAGGAAAACGACCCACTAATTTAGGTGTCAAAGAAGGAAAATTAGCACCTTGCCCTAATACACCAAACTGTGTTTCTAGTCAGAGTGATGATCCAAAACACGCCATTGAGCCGCTTCCGTTTGTCTCAATTACTCAGATCAAGAACGTTGTGGAAAATATGGAACGAACCACGATTATTGAAGAAACTGAAAACTATCTTTATGCTGAATTCAAAACCAAACTAATGGGATTTGTTGATGATGTAGAATTTCATAAAGATGATATTAATCAAATCGTTCATGTTCGTTCCGCATCTCGTTTAGGGAAATCAGACTTAGGTGTTAATCGCAAACGAGTTGAAGCAATTCGTCAAGAACTACAAAAAATAAATCCATGATCCAATTGTTTCCATAATCCAAAACGCCAACGATCCTCCCATCCTTCGCAGTAGGAAAGACATCCTACAAATCCGCCGATCTTCAAGGCCTATTGGTAATTCATTCAAGTCACTAATTTTTAATGGAAACTACAGTTGTCAGTGAACTTTTCCCCCTATTTCATGCTGCAGAAACTGAAACCTTAGATTGGTTACTATCAGTTTCTGTGGAACAAGCATTTACGGAACAAGATCAAATTCTGTCGAACCAATCTTGGGGAAACGCCGTTTATTTTATTGTGTCAGGGTGGGTTAAACTCATCCGTTGGCATGATCAAACCCCAATTACATTATCGGTTCAAGGGCGAGGAGACTTTTTTGGAGAAAGTGCCGTTTTAGATGAACCGCCTCGTGGAACAGAAGTGATTGCCCTAACCAAAACAGAAGTCATTAGTATTTCAGCCCAACGGTTTATCCAAATCCTTTTTCAAGATCCCCAACTCCATCATAAACTGCTTCAAATCACTGTCCGCCGACTGAAACAAACCGATACTCGTTTACAGTTACGCTATTATCCGCCTGTAGTGAAATTGGCTTATACGTTAGTCAACTTAGCAGACAGTTATGGAAAACCCACCGAAGAAGGAATGGAAATTTTACTACTTTCTAAATCTGATCTTGCGGATTTGGCTGATTTAACCCAAGACGAGACTGAGCAATTTTTAAGCAAGTTTCAAAATAAAGGTTGGATTGAATTTAATAGTAATCAAGAAACACTATCAGTGACCAATATGCGCCAACTCACTCATTTAGCAACAGGAAATATATGATGGGAAGAGAAAAGGGGATAATCATTAACGAAATTTAAGCAACAACCATGACTGAAGCAACCATTACTCGGACTCACTCAACCCAACAAACGCAACCCACGTTATTTTACCAAGTTTCCTTACCGGAACCCCAAACTCATTTATTTTATGTCACCTTACAGGTCAATAATTGGCAAGCAGATACCCTTGAGATTCGCTTTCCAGTGTGGACGCCAGGTTCTTATGTGGTACGAGAATATGCCCGCCATATCCAACAATTAATTCCCTATAATACCCAAAATCGGGAGCCATTATCAATACAAAAACATTATAAAAATTGTTGGCAAATTAATACCGAACATACCGACACCATTACCATTGATTATCAAGTCTATGCTAATGAATTAACGGTTAGAACCAATCATCTTGATAATAGCCATGGTTACTTTAATGGAGCAGCACTGTTTTTCTATATTCCGGAATTGAAAGATCAAGAAATTGAAATCCAAATTATTCCACCAAATCAAAATTGGAAAATAACTACCCCTTTAACTACAAAAGAAGGAAATAATAATACCTTTATTGCTGATAATTTTGATACTTTAGTGGATAGCCCCTTTGAAATTGGCACTCATGATATTTATGATTTTGAAGTTTTAGGAAAATCGCATCAACTTGCCATTTGGGGCAAAGGAAATGCCAAACCCGAACAACTTATCCAAGATATTAAGAAAATAGTGATTGCTGAGTCAAAAATTTATAAAGAACTCCCTTATGATCACTATATCTTTTTACTTCATCAAGCAGCTAGTGGTTTTGGCGGGTTAGAACATAAAAATTGTTGCTCCTTGATTTATCCTCGTTTCGGATTTCGTGCTAAGGATAAATATAATCGCTTCATGCAGTTAGTTGCCCATGAGTTTTTCCACCTTTGGAATGTCAAACGCATTCGCCCTAAAGCACTGGAAAGTTTTGATTATAGTCAAGAAAATTACACAACAGCCCTTTGGTTTGCAGAAGGAACAACCAGTTATTATGATACCTTGATTCCCCAACGAGCAGGCATTTATGATGCCAGAACCTGCTTAGATAATTTAGGAAAAGATATTACACGATTTCTAACTACACCAGGGCGCAAAATACAACCGTTAGCAGAATCCAGTTTTGATGCTTGGATTAAATTATATCGTCGCGATGCCAATAGTGATAATAATCAAATTTCCTATTACCTCAAAGGGGAATTAGTTTCCTTACTGCTTGACTTATTGATTCGCTACAAACATCAAAATGAACGTTCCCTTGATGATGTCATGCGATCGCTGTGGGAACAATTTGGAAAACCCGAAATTGGTTATACTAATGAACAATTAAAATCAGTTCTGGAAACCGTTGCGGAAACGGATTTAACTGACTTTTTAGACACTTATCTCTATACCACAGCAGAACTTCCCCTAGCGGAATATTTGCAACCCTTTGGCTTACAACTGACACCGACGAAAGAGGATGATCCTGCACCGCATTTAGGCATGAAAGTTGCCCAAGAAAATGGTGCAACCATGATTAAGTTTGTAGATGCCGAATCCCCTGCAGGGCAAGCGGGAATTGATATAGGAGATGAATTACTTGCTATCGATGGTATTCGCGTCAATGCCGATGAATTATCGGAACGTCTCAAAGATTATCAGGCAGGAGATACCATTCATCTCAGCATTTTCCATCAAGATGAACTATTCACTTATCCGGTTACCTTAGCAGCACCGCAACCGAATAGGTATGAAATTACTAGCATTGAAGAACCCTCCGAGCAACAGCGAGAACTGCTATTTGGTTGGTTAGGCGTGACTACCGTTTAAACCTCCTTCCTTCCTTCCTCATTGTGATGACTAATCCAAATTTTTTGATGAGGAAGGGCTAGTTCAATGCCAGCCTTGTCAAAGGCAGCTTTAACCTGACGACGATATTCTCGGGCAATTGGCCATTGCTGCATGGGTTTGGTTTTAATCCAAATCCGAATAATTACCCCTTGGTTACTAAATTCATCCACTCCTAACAACTTCGGCTTTTCTAAAATTTCTTGTTGCCACTCTTGGCTTATTTGATTATTAATATTTTCAACAATTTGTAATGCTTGTTCCACATCTGTCTGATAAGCAATGGGAATTTTGATATCAGCTTGTGACCAATTACTGGTATAGTTGGTTACTGTTCGCACTTCACTATTGGGAATCGTAACTAATCGTCCTTCGGTATCTCGTAGTCTCGTTATTCGTAAATTAATATCTTCCACGATTCCTGCTGATTGACCAATGCCAATGAAATCGCCAACAGCATATTGATCTTCTAAAATAATTAAAAATCCATTGATAGCATCTTGAATTAAGTTTTGAGATGCAAAAGAAATTGCTAATCCAATTAAACCTGCCCCTGCCAGCAACGGTCCAATATCAACACCAATTAGGGAGAGACTAACTAAAGTTCCGAGAATAATATAACCGAGAATTAAAACACTTTTGGTGACACTTGAAATGGTAGAGATACGCAATTGTAAACGTAAGTTAGCTTCGGGAGTTAGAAGAGAATTATTAGCAAGTGCACCGGTTAATTTATCTACTAACACAAACGAGAACCGAACTAAAAAATAAACAATTAAGATAACAAAGCCAACCCGAATGGGAATCCGAAATAGTGTGTATATAATCACTTGAACAAATCGAGTATAAGGAAATAATCCAATAATATAAAAAAATCCTCCCATCCAAAGGGAAAAGAGAATGACTTGCATCGCTCGGTGTTTAATTTCCGCAACCTGTCCTTTTTGTTTTTGCGTTAACTGAGTGGAAATTGCCAGTTGCCTGGAACTAATAGCGGGGTCTGTATGAAGATACTGTTTTTGTTGTCGAAATCGCTTTTCTAACTGTAACCCAATCAACGTTAAGACTAAAATAATTGACAACGCGATCGCGCTGATCACGCCTTGTCGAATCAAAAAGGACGGTTTCCGTTCTCGCTTAGCCCGCTCGATCGCTCTTTCTATGGTACGTACCATCTGATCAGCACGTTGCTCAATGGTCATCCCATTCAAGGAAGCATCTTGGTAAGTAACGCTCATTAAACGAATTTCATTCTGATCAATGGCGACATAAATATCTCTTACCGAATCCGAAGGTTCAGAACGAACATTAAGTTGAGCAGAATCTTGCCCAAAATAGTCCTGACTAATCTGATATAACCTTCTCTCGACTTCATTAATTCGGGAAAATAACTCACCACGGTTGGCTGCAATTTGCGTGACACAACGTCCATCTAAGCGAATACAACCTGAAACCGAAGAGCCATTGACCGAATTGCCAATAAATGTGGGAAGCGGTGTTGGTAAATTAGGCATCCCAGGTACCTGGGCTTGTACCAAATTCGTTGGCGGCAGAATAATTAAACATAGGGTTAAGACAAAAGCAACCCCAAATCTTTTTTTCTTCATGACTGGCAAGGCATTGCGAAAATTTTTACCCATTTAACTATCCCAAAAATTTGGAATTTTGACCAATATGCAGTACAGTAGTATAGATCGCAGATGTAAAAACAACTCGTAAACTTAAATGACAGCAACACAAGTAAACCACGAAGTAAAAGACCTAAGTTACGCCACACTTGGAAAACAGCGCATTGAATGGGCAGCTCGTGAAATGCCCGTAATTAAGCAAATTCGTGAACAATTTGCAAAAGAGAAGCCTTTACAAGGGCTTCGCATGGTCACATGCTGCCACGTGACAACTGAAACCGCTAACTTGGCGATTACCCTGAAAGAAGGTGGCGCAGATTCCATTCTGATTGCTAGTAATCCCCTTTCTACCCAAGACGACACGGCAGCCAGCTTAGTCGCTGACTATAATATCCCCGTTTACGCCATCAAAGGGGAAGATAATGAAACCTTCATGCGGCATATCAACATTGCCCTAGATCATCGTCCCAATATCATCATCGACGATGGGGGTGATGTCACCGCAACCCTACTTCAAGAACGTAAAGACCAACTCAAAGACATCATCGGTACTACCGAAGAAACGACAACTGGGATTAACCGTCTCCGGGCAATGTACAACGACGGCGTCCTAACGTTCCCCGCAATGAACGTTAATGATGCCGCTACCAAACACTTCTTCGATAACCGTTATGGTACTGGGCAATCCACCATTGATGGAATTCTCCGTGCCACCAATATTCTTCTCGCTGGAAAAGTTTTTGTTGTCGGCGGCTATGGCTGGTGTTCCAAAGGCGTCGCCATGCGTGCTGCCGGTATGGGCGCAAACGTGGTTATTACCGAAGTAGATCATATTCGGGCTCTTGAAGCAGCCATGGATGGCTTCCGAGTCATGCCTATGAACGAGGCTGCGAAAATTGGTGATGTGATTGTCACCCTCACCGGTAACAAGCACGTTGTTGCTTCGCACCACTTTGACAACATGAAAGACGGGGCGATTGTTTGCAACGCTGGTCACTTTGACATTGAGCTTGACCTCAAATCTCTCCGTCAAAAAGCAAGTGAAGTTAAAGAAGTTCGTCCTTCCACCGAACAATACATTCTCCCCAATGGTAAGTCTGTCATTGTTCTAGGCGAAGGCCGTTTGGTTAACTTAGCCGCTGCGGAAGGTCACCCCAGTGCGGTAATGGATATGAGCTTTGCTAACCAAGCGAAAGGCTCAGAATATCTCGCTAAGAACAAAGGCAAATTAGAAGCGGGTATTCACTCGATTCCTCTAGAAGTTGACCGTGAAATTGCTCGTCTCAAGCTCAATGCTATGGGCGTTCAAATTGACGACCTCAGTGATGAGCAAATTAAGTACATGAACTCCTGGAGCGAAGGAACTGACTAAGCCAGCAAGTTTCTAGCTTGTTAGTCACCTAAATTAAATTTGCCCTGACCACTTTAATTGTGAGTCGGGGCGATTTTTGTATGAATCCTTATCTTTTGACGCTCTCCCGTTAAATCAAAGATTATAACGGGGGATTCTTGCTTCTCACTACTGAACTAGGTTCAGCTTTCTTGAGAACAACCGAAGCGCGATCGCGCCTAAATGAGGTAACAAGCGAGGCAAACTGAGCCTAAAGTCATCTATCATTGTCAATAATTGGATTAAGACAAATACCACCAATACACAATAACTTTATCTGATCATGATGACATTTAATCCTGAATATTCAAAGAAACAATATAGTCCTAGAGATGCACTAG
>JAHEOB010000034.1 GCA_018610095.1 Halothece sp. MAG | reverse complement strand
GCTTGTTCCCAAGAGATTTTTTGTTGGTAAATTTTCCCTAAATCAACGACAAGTTGCGTATTAATCGCTGCTGTTGCTAATAAATCCAGACTGCTGACGGGATTGGCAAAGGCGGTTCCAGCGGCTACCCATTGATATTGTTCAATAATGGGCATCGCCCGTTCGCGACGACATTGATTTAGCAGAGTTTTTGCCTCTTGTTTTAGCAGATGGGCTTGACGCCAAGTGCTTTGATAAATTAGGGCTAGTTTTTCCTCATGCAGTAAGTGATTTAAGCGTGTCTGTAAGCCTTTGACTTCAGGCGATCGCGTTTCTTCCCATTCTTGCTGAGTATTATCCGCTTGGAATTGACGGACTTTAATCGGGGCAGGGGCAGCACTAGTTTGAAAAATATCCGTTTCAGGAATGATAGCATTCAGACGATTTTGCAGTTGATGATAGATGACTGCTTGTTCCTCAGATGAATAATGATCTTGCTTATTAAAGACGACTAGGATTGTTTGCTGCCAGTGACGCCACCGTTGCAGTGTTTGATATTCCGAATCAGTAATGTCACCATTAACCACAAAAATAACAAGCTCACAAGGCAGTGCAATCTGTTCGATCGTTTCCATTTCCGCGGTTTGATACAGGGGTGGGGTTTCAATTACTTGGTGTGAATTAACATCAAGACACTGTTTGAGGCTGCTTTTGCCAACACTTTGACCCCCTGTTATGGCAATGTTGAGGGTGTCACGGTTGAGATTGTCTGAGAGTTGTTCCAGACGCTGTTGGAAATCAGTAATCTTGGTTTCAGGGGCTTCGGTGGTAATTTGATCAATCACCGTTTTTGCCTCAGCGATCGCGCCATCAACTGCTTCCCGATCAATGGTTTTTTGGACTACAGGGGGATCAGAATTTTTTTTCTGTTGCGATTGTCGCCACCACCATAAGCCAGTTCCAAGCGCGATCGCGGCTGGAATGCCCCATTCTCCTATAGTAGTTAAGGAGTCTTGAATTGCAGTACCAATCCACAATAAAAAGGATAAACCCACACCCGTAACTAAAATTGGCTTTCTAAATTGCACCGCCATAATTGATTGTTTGAAAAACACACCTTCTTATATCGTAAGCTATTTTTCCCATGGAAGAAACTTGCAGCAAAAAATTCTGTTCCAAGCATTGCTGATAGATTAAAGACAATTTTATTCCTCTTTTACTTGCATGACCACTAATGTCATATCATCAACTGGGGGTTTTTCTTTACCAATAAAGCAATCGACCGTATTGAACAGATATTGAACAATGGCTTCAGAATGATACCCTTGCTGGGCAGCCCAGTGAAAGGATTGGATTAAGTTATGTTCTTCAAACCGTTTTCCTTTAGAATTTACTGCATCCGTAAAACCATCGGTATAGTATAAAATGGTATCTCCAATGCCAAGTTGAACCCTATCTTCTTCATATTGAGAGTCTGTATCCAATCCAATTAGCATCCCCAAGGTATCTAAGCGATGAACGGTATTGCTACTGGCTTGCCACCATAAGGGGGGATTATGGGCAGCATTGCTAAAGGATAAGCGACGGGTTTGGGGATCATATTGGGAATAAAACAGGGTGACAAAGCGATGGGAACTTTCTAAGTCATCGTACATCACACGATTAAGGTGTTTTAGCACTTTGGCAGGGGAATGATGGTTTAAAACTTCGGCACGAAGCATGCCCCGTGTCATGGTCATAATTAAACCTGCGGGAACGCCTTTCCCCATGACATCACCAATGACAATACTCCACGGCACAGTACTGCCCTCATTAGTCTCATTGGCGTTGCTATCAGGTTGGTCATAGTTAGCAGGGATAAAATCGTAATAGTCGCCACCAACACGGTTAGCAGTCCGACAAGCAGCAGCAATATCCAATCCTTTGATTTTGGGATATTTACGGGGAAGCAAATGGAACTGAATATCCGTTGCCATTTCCAACTCCCGATCGAGCCGTTCTTTTTGTCGGACTTCCATGGCTAAATCATTGTTGGCGATCGCGACAGCAGCTTGATCGGCTACTAATTGCACTAATTTTTGTCGCGTTAAATTCCATTCATAATCGCGATCGCGGGTAAACACATAGAGTCGCCCACGTTCTTTTCCTTTGGCTAAAATCGGTGTTCCAAAGACTTTAATATCTTGAGGTAGGGCATTTTGAATCAATTCATCTAAGGAAGTATTTTCAGGCAGCGATTCCCCTTTTCCTAATTCCCGCGTCACTTTCGAGATGCCGTTACGAATTTCCTGAGATGCTAATCCGCCTTGACAATGAAGTTGTTGGAGATTAACTTTCCCTTCACCTTTATATAGTAATAACGCGCCTCCATCAGTATCAGAAACACGAGCTGCCATTAGAGGGATAATTTCTAAAAACTGATTGAGATTATTAAAACTGCGTAGCGCAAACCCGAGAGAACTTAACAGATTTTGGATTTTATTTTGTTCTCGATTTAAATTGGCAACTAATTCTTTGAGAGTGGAAACAGGCGTTTCTTGCCCAGAAAAATTAGCGGCAAACGAATTCTGGTCAGAAGAAGGTGTTGGCGCAGGTAAAGCAGTCATAAGAATCAATGTTAATCACGTTAATCAGTCAAGGCGTAAGGGAAATCCAATACTGATCCCATCATCAGGATTACTAACTCCAATTATCAGTTTCGGAATGCTTGGGGAAATAACCCATCCACTTTATTTGCCTCATAGGATTCTCTCTCCTTTTGATAAAATCGAAAGCAACAATCATTACTCAAAACGATTGTTGTGATAACTAAAGTAGGCTTAATGGTAACCTCTTTTTTTCGGTGAAGTCAATCCATCATTCGTCTTAGGAATTTCGCAACAAGCAGCAGCGTTATGATAGGGTTAGGTTACCATGCAAACAGCAGAAGTCAGAATTCACTGCTGATTGCCTGATGCTAGAAAACATACAATTATTGCTTTACCAACTGCAACAATTTGCGGATCAGTTGGTTGCCCAACAGTTAGATCATTTAAGTTTTGTTAGTGTGGGGTTAATTTTTCTGGCTGGCTTACTTACCAGTCTTACCCCTTGTATGCTTTCCATGCTACCCATTACCGTCGGCTACATTGGTGGTTCTCAGACCCAAGATCGAAGGGAAGCCTTATGGAAGTCCAGTTGGTTTGCTTTGGGCTTAGCGACGACGTTAGCAGGCTTAGGGATTTTTGCAGCAGGATTTGGTCGCGTTTATGGACAAATTGGCGTGGGATTACCCATTCTTGTTAGCGCGATCGCGATTATTATGGGATTAAACTTATTAGAAATTATCCCGTTGCGATTTCCCTCCATCGGCGGTGGAACCCAATGGATTCAACAAGATTTCCCTCCTGTGATTCGTTCCTACTTATTGGGATTAACCTTTGGATTAGTGGCTTCTCCTTGTAGTACCCCTGTTTTAGCAACGTTACTGGCTTGGGTTGCCAATACGCAAGATTTCGTTTTAGGGGCAGGTTTATTGTTATCCTATACAGGCGGTTATGTTCTTCCCTTAGTCATTGCTGGCACCTTTACCGCATCAATTAAAAAGTTTCTAGAATTTCGACGTTGGGGGAGTTGGATTACACCTGCAAGCGGTGCCTTACTGGTTGGATTTGGCGTGTTTTCCCTATTACTGCGATTACCCGTGGATCAATTTTAAGTTTTATGACAGATCAAACTGCAAATTTCGGATTCTGGTGGCTGAAAAAAGGTTGGCAAACCTTGCTGTCACGGTTAGCAGATTTACGTCTGGCTATTTTCTTACTGCTAGCGATCGCGCTGTTTAGTGTGTCGGGAACGATTATTGAACAACAGCGATCAGTAGAATTTTATCAAAATAATTATCCCCACGATCCTGCTTTTTTAGGTTTCCTCTCTTGGGATGTTATTCTCACTTTAGGCTTAGATCATGTTTATACCACTTGGTGGTTTGTCAGTTTACTGGTGGTATTTGGGAGTAGTTTAACCGCCTGTACTTTTACGCGCCAACTTCCCACCCTAAAATCAGCACGACAATGGCAATATTATAAACGTCCCAGTCAATTTGAGAAACTCGCCCTCAGTAGTGAACTCTCTAACGTTTCCCTAGACACCATTATTTCCCAATTAAAACAACATCGCTACAAAATCTTTCAACAGGACAATCAACTCTATGCCCGTAAAGGAATCATTGGTCGCATTGGACCCATTATTGTCCATGCCGGCATGTTAATTATTCTTGCGGGAGCAATTTTTGGGGCGTTTACCGGATTTACTGCCCAAGAAAAAGTTCCCACAGGAGAAACCTTCCAAGTCAACAATATTTTTGAAGCAGGGAAATTTGCTGACGCCCAAATTCCTGAAGATTGGGCTGTGCGAGTCAATGATTTCTGGATTGATTATACCCCCGAAGGAGAAATTGATCAATTTTATTCTGATTTATCGGTGGTGGATCGCGAGGGGAATGAACTCAAACAGGAGACGATTCACGTTAACAAGCCCCTCCGTTACGATGGTGTCACCTTTTATCAAACCGATTGGGGAATTTCCTCAGTGAAAGTCCAAATCAATAATAGTCCTGTTTTTAAGTTACCCATGACTCAACTGAATCAACCAGGGGGAGAGAATTTATGGGGAACGTGGGTTCCCATTAAACGGAATCTCAGCAAAGGGATTTCTTTGGTTACTCGCGATTTCAAAGGAACGTTATTAGTGTATAATTCAGCAGGGGAAGTAACAGGGGTGGTACGCCCTGGCATGGCGGTGAACGTTGATGGTGTAACCTTAAAAGTTGTGGATTTAATCGGGGCAACTGGGTTACAAATTAAAGCAGACCCTGGCATTCCCATTGTCTATACGGGCTTTGCGGTTTTAATGGCAGGAGTCGTGATGAGTTATTTCTCTCACTCTCAAATTTGGGCTTTGCAAACAGAAGATTCTACCTATGTTGGTGGAAAAACGAATCGGGCGCAAGTTAGTTTTGAAAAAGAATTTCTTGAAATTATTGAAGCAGTGGAGGAGCAACAGGGTGAGTTAAGCCCCTCTAGGGCTTGATCATGATAGGCTAAATGGATAAGAAGCGTCATTTCAAATTTTACTAAACATGAGTAATCCAGTGGAACCCATTACCCTGCCTGCCATTGAAAATCCAGAACAGGAACAAGCATGGTTACAACAAGCCTTGCAAAAATGGTTAGATGAAGAATTTCTCCCTGAACCGGTAAATCAAGAAATTGCCCAACAAGCAGCCCAAATTGTTACTCGGCAACGGGTAGAAGGAGAAAATGATTTAGGGGGATTAGTGGTAGCAATTATTACTGAAATGCAGGCGTTTGATTTTAGTAACAGTTTTTATGGCGAGTTCGCGATCGCCAATGCCGTGAGTGATTTAATTTTAGATCATTTGGGTTACGATGATCGCTGTTGCGGTCAATCATAAAAATTAGTGATCGGAAACCAGTGCTCCGTCACTAGCAACCAATCACCAATCCTTGAGTGTTATCAATGCCTATTACCAACTGGATTTGACAACGCCAGGTAAATAACCTTTATGGGCCCATTCCCGAAACACATTACGGGAGAGTCCAAAATCGCGATAATAGCCATTTCCCCGACCAGTTACTTTACAACGGTTACGCAGACGAGTACGGGAACTACTACGGGGGAGTCGTTGCAGTTGGCGATGAAGTTCAAATCGTTCTCTAGGAGAAGTGGACGTTCTAATTCTTTCTTTTAATTCCGCCCGTTTATCAGCATATTTCTCGACTAATCGTTGGCGCTTTTTTTCGCGCTCAACCATACACTTTTTAGACATAGAAGCTTAAGCGGTTTAAAAATACTGCTTCCCTATCTTATATTAAATATTTTGATGATACAAGCTTACTCCAGCGGGAACGGACAAAGATCAGCTAAAGCACACTGATCGCAGAGTGGTTGACGGGCTTTACAAACCGCCCGACCATGATAAATGAGGCGAATTGACCAATTTTCCCACTCCGATCGCGGTAACAACGCCATTAAATCTTTCTCAATCTGTTTGGGATCACTATGGGCGGTTAATCCTAAACGATGAGAGACTCGTTTGACATGGGTATCGACAGTAACACCGGCATTAATGCCATAACCATGGGCCAGTACCACATTGGCAGTTTTCCGTGCCACCCCTGGTAATTTTAGTAATTCCGCCATGGTATCGGGAACGTTGCCCCCGAACTCAGACACAATCATGTCACAGGCGGCTTGAATATGTTTAGCTTTATTGCGATAAAAGCCTGTGGAACGAATTAAGGCTTCAATTTCCGATCGCGGGGCTTGCGCGATCGCGCTGGCATCAGGAAATCGACTGAATAAGGCAGGGGTTACTTGATTAACACGTTCATCCGTGCATTGCGCGGACAGCATGGTTGCCACCAGCAACTGCACAGGGGTTTGGTAATTCAGTGTGCAAGTTGCCTCGGGATATAACGATTTGAGACGGGCGAGAATTGTCAACGCCCGTTCCTGTAATGCGGTCATTCTTGGAATAAATCTTGAACCACTGCTAAGTTAGCCGTATCTCGAATAATTAGGAAAATGGCTAAGGTCAGTAACACTACCACCCCAGTTTGCATAATGCCATCTTGGACTTTACTGGGTAGGGGTTTGCCCCGAATTCCTTCCAAACCAAGAAAGACTAGTTGACCCCCATCTAATACTGGTAAGGGAAGAATATTAATAATGCCTAAGTTAATACTAATTAAGGCAGCAAATTGGAATAAATTGCTTGCATCGGAACTGGCAATATTTGCCCCAACTTCCACAATGGCAACGGGACCTGCAACTTGATCAGCCGATTCTTGGAAATTGCTAATCAGTTGCCCAAATCCTTGAAAGGTGAGGGTAAAAATCCGTTGATATTCTTGTGCCCCTAACTGCAACGGTTCAATGAGGTTATTGGGGGATTGGCGAACGACTTCGCCATTGGGGGCTAGTAAAACTCCGATTTTGCCATCTCCATTTTCATCGGGTTGCGGAACGACAGTTACGTTAACGGTTTCGCCCTCTCGTTTCACCGTTAATTCTAAGGGTTCATTGGCAGAATGTTGAATGGTTTGTTGAAAGTTTTGGATTGCTAGTTGCGAGTCGCCAATGGGTTCAGAATTGACGGCAACAATGATATCGTCTGCTTGTAATCCTGCTTCTGCTGCTGGGGAATTTTCTTGTTCAACAATTTCAGGAACTTTAACCCCCGGTTCAAATTGGGGTTGCGGAATCCCAACTAACCCTGCTTGTGTCACTAATAGCAAATAAGCAAAAATAAAATTGGCAATCACCCCTGCACTAATGACAATGGCGCGATCGCCAAGGGGGCGATTTTTCATTAAGTTGGGATCAGTAGGGTCAATTTCGCTATCAGGATCATCATCAGGAAAGCCCACAAAACCGCCTAACGGGAAAGCTCGCACGGCATATTCCACTTGCGGTCCTTGATATTTCCATAAAATGGGGCCAAAGCCAATGGAAAATCGATTAACACGAATCCCTTGCACACGGGCTGCGGTAAAGTGTCCAAGTTCGTGAACAATAATTAAAATCGCCAAAACTGCGATCGCTGCCAAAACTGACATAATTTTTTACCAACTACACTCAATATCAATACTTATTCATCCATTTTAGATGTTACTTAACTTAACAGGGGGGCGGATAGCTCTAAGTTCCGTCTTCAGCTTCGCTTCGGCTGAGATTGACATCGATCAATTACTTTATCGAAAGTCGTCGTAAAAACCT
>JAHEOB010000033.1 GCA_018610095.1 Halothece sp. MAG | reverse complement strand
TGATTCGAGGGAATATAATCAATGACTTCTGGTTCTAAAATATAAATCCCTGTATTAATTTTTGTACTGAGAGCTTCTTCTACTGACGGTTTTTCTTGAAACGCAGTAATCTGATTATTTTCGTCAGTAACGACGACGCCATAACTAGACACTTTATCTTTTGGAACGTCTTTGGTAACAATGCTCGCGATCGCGCCTTTTTCTTTATGTTCTTGGACAGCACTGGTTAAGTCTAGATCAATGAGGGCATCACCACATAGAACAATAAATGTATCATCAAAAAAGCGATTAAAATCTTGAACGCGCCGAATTCCACCTGCCGATCCCAAGGCTTCTCCAACTAATTCTCCATCAACAATACTTCCTTCAAAAGAATAAGCAATATCAACCCCAAACCGTTGACCATCCCGAAAATAGCTTTCAATTTCATGAGCCAAATGGCTAACATTGACCATAATTTGATTAAAGCCATGTTGCCGTAATAGTTCTAATAAATATTCCATCACTGGTTTTTGTAAAATCGGAATTAATGGTTTGGGAATGGTATAGGTGATCGGGCGGACACGAGTTCCTTTTCCTGCTGCCAAAATCATAGCTTTCATAGACGTTGACTCCTCAATGTTTTCTGGTTCAATTTTACTCCTTTTATCCTAACCAGAGTGAATTAATTGATGTTGCTAGGATATTCATAGTATTCAACGCTGTTTAGCCCGAAAATGCGGAGGAGTGGTTTTACTCTGTGCTACCAATAGGTTATAACCAATCATAACGGCTAAATATTTATATGCTAGGAAACCACATTTACTCAACTATCCTCGTTACCATCGTGAGTAAAGACGTGTTAAAAATAGTAAAAAATAATTCTAAACAATGACCGATACTAACACCATTTTAGAAGCACTGCGCCCAGTTCAAGACCCAGAACTACAGAAAAGCCTCGTTGATCTCGATATGATCCGAGATATTCAACTAGAAAACGGGGCTTTAAGTTTTAAACTCGTTTTAACCACTCCTGCTTGTCCCCTTAAGGAGATGATTGTTGATGATTGCAAAAAAGCAGTGCAAGATTTACCTGGGGTGGAAACGGTTGATGTGGAAGTAACCTCGGAAACCCCTCAACAAAAATCAATTCCCGATCGCGAAGCCGTGCCTGGGGTCAAAAATATCGTTGCTGTCTCCAGTGGTAAAGGGGGAGTGGGTAAAAGCTCGATTGCCATCAATATTGCAGTCTCTCTTGCCCAAAGTGGTGCCAAAGTGGGACTGCTAGATGCCGATATTTATGGTCCCAATGCCCCCAGTATGTTGGGACTGGCAGAAGCTAAAGTCCGAGTACAAGATTCTGAGAAAGGAGAAGTTTTAGAACCAGCGTTTAACCATGGTGTCAAATTAGTCTCCATGGGATTTCTCATTGATCCCGATCAGCCTGTAGTTTGGCGGGGTCCCATGCTTAATGGCGTCATTCGGCAATTCCTTTATCAAGTCAATTGGGGAGAACTCGATTATATGGTGGTGGATTTACCCCCTGGTACAGGAGACGCCCAATTAACCCTTGCCCAAGCCGTTCCCATGTCAGGAGCAGTGATTGTTACCACGCCTCAGGATGTTTCCTTAATGGATGCCCGTCGCGGCTTAAAAATGTTTGAACAGTTGGGGGTCAATGTGTTGGGAATGGTCGAGAATATGAGTTATTTTATTCCCCCAGATTTGCCCGATCGCCGTTATGATCTATTTGGATCAGGGGGAGGCGAAAAAGCCTCAAAAGAACTCAATGTTCCCTTACTGGGTTGTATCCCTTTAGAAATTTCCTTACGGGAAGGCAGCGATCAAGGCATTCCCATTGTCATTTCTCACCCCAATTCTGCATCAGCAGAAGCCCTTCACAACATTGCCCAACAAGTAGCAGCTAAAATTTCAGTGGTTGCTTTAACTTAAAAATGACATGGCTTCCATTTTTAACAAACCATTTCGTTGGAAGAATCTAATTGCCCCTTGGCAAAACATTGACTGGTTTTTATTGCTATTAACCATCACTGTTACGGCGTGGGGCAGTTTAACCATTCATACTGTCACAAACAGCCTTAATGATACGCTGCTGCATGCGATCGTGGGTGGGATTGGCGTTTTCATTACCTTTTTACTAGCCCGTTGGCATTACGAACACTTCTTAGATTGGTATTGGTTCATTTATGCCATTACCAATGTTGTGCTGTTAGCTGTCAATTTAATGGGCGTTACTGCTGGGGGGGCACAACGTTGGTTAACAATTGCTGGGTTTAGTGTACAGCCTTCTGAGTTTGCCAAATTAGGGATTATTATTACCCTAGCAGCGGTGCTTCATCACCGTCCCATCATCAATCGCATTGGGAAACTGGTTCAAGTCTTGCTGGTTGTGGCTGTTCCTTGGGCATTAGTAGTGTCACAACCTGATTTGGGAAGCTCTTTAGTCTTAGGCGCGATCGCGCTAGTCATGCTGTACTGGGCCAATACCAATCTCGGCTGGTTGATCGTCTTAGTCTCCCCGGCAGTAGCAGCAATTGCATTTCATGTTAGTGAAGTAGCAGCGATTGCAGTTAATGTTGATGAAAATGTTTATGTGAATTTAGTCGCTGGGTTAAGTTGGACAGCCTTCATTGTTGTTATGGCATGGCGTACCTTACCAGGGGGTTGGTTTCCCAGCTTTGCTTCCCTTGTTGTCAATATTGCTTCTGGCAAGCTAGGGGAAGTTTTTTGGGGAGTTTTAGCACCTTATCAAAAATTTCGTATTCTTGCCTTTTTAGAGCCTAGTAATTATCAACAAGAGCAAGGCTTTCAATTAATACAATCTCGCATTGCTATTGGTGCCGGTGGTCTGTGGGGAAATGGTCTGAAGCAAGGAACAGAAACCCAACTTGTTTTTGTTCCCGAACAGCAGAATGACTTTATTTTTAGTGCCGTTGGAGAACAATTAGGATTTGTTGGCAGTTTTGGGCTTTTAATCCTGTTCTGGTTAATTTGTGCGCGCTTAATTACCATCGCTTTGCAAGCTAAAGATCATTTTGGATCATTTCTGGCAATTGGCGTTTTTGCCATGATTGTTTTTCAGGTTATTGTCAATATTGGAATGACTGTTGGCGTTGCTCCTATTACCGGACTGCCATTACCTTGGATGAGTGCTGGAGGCTCCGCCTTACTCATGAATTTCCTAGCAATTGGTTTGGTGGAATCAGTCGCTAACTATCGAAAACGAAAAAGCTATTTTAGCTAAAATTAAGGGAAGCTACAGCCTATTAGCCTCCCCTAACCAGAATATTTATTAACTGTATCGGAGCGGCGGGATTTGAACCCACGACCCCCACTACCCCAAAGTGGTGCGCTACCAAGCTGCGCTACGCCCCGACATTTGCAATTTTCTATAATAACCTAGTGTGAAGGTGATTGCAAGTACAATGTCTGAAAATTTTTGGCTGCCGTAATTAACTCAGGCACTGCGGTAGCTGACCAATTTCCTTCTGCCCCGCGTCCTGTTTCTAAAATGAACCGTAAATCAAATGCATCAGGGTAGCCTTCCACGTTTAACCAGATACGCTCAGTTTGCGCTTGACAGGAAATTCGTTCCTCATCCACTAATTCTTGTGCCATTTCTTCCATGGTTTGGGCAAGTTCTAACAGTAACCGACAAAAATCCATTAATTCTGCTTGCGTTAGTTCCACCGCCCATTCATCAGCCCCAACTAAGCCCTTATAAATTTCTGCATTGGGATTCCAACCAATCCGCCACCCGTCTCCTTTTTTTAATACTCGCTGCATTAAGATTACCGTTTGAGTCCAATCGAGGCACAGCTCTGTCTTGACTGACCCCCCTCTCCCCCGAAACGGATTATTCGCCGATAATTTCTGGTTGAGTTAACTCATCAGACATTTCAATAATGGCTCGTATGGGAGGAGTCATTAAGGGATCTTCTAAGGTATCTTGGTTTTTATCTTCACTACGACGACGCTTTGCCCGTTTCGCCACTTGTACAGTAATCCGATAACGATTAGAGGCTGCAGTCATCAATTGTTCAGAGCGTTGAACAATCTCTTCTGAGTTGAAAGAGGAGCGTTTATACATGCGGGTAATTGCTTATCGTTTGCTAGCTAATGATTACATTAATCACCATAGCGTATTTTCGGTAATCAAGGGATAGTTTCAGTCCTGTTGGAGATATTGGAGCTTTCAAATTCGGCAAATGTCAGAATAGAGAAGAGATAGTCAGCAGATTGTCGTGTCGCTCATTCTAAAATTTATAACAATGCCTAACGCTCCTCAATATCTAAGCGGTAATCAAATTCGCCAAATGTTCCTCGACTTTTATGCGAAACGGGGACATGAAGTATTACCCAGTGCTTCCTTGATTCCCGAAGACCCCACTGTGTTATTAACCATTGCGGGCATGTTGCCATTTAAGCCCATCTTTCTAGGGCAAAAAACTGCTCCCTATAAACGGGCAACCACTTCCCAAAAATGTATTCGAACTAATGATATTGAGAATGTGGGACGCACCAAGCGTCACCATACCTTCTTTGAAATGCTAGGGAATTTTAGCTTTGGGGATTATTTCAAAGAAGAAGCGATTCAGTGGGCATGGGAGCTATCTACCGAAGGATTTGGATTGGAACCAGAACGGTTGATTCCTAGTGTTTATAAAGACGATGAAGAAGCGTTTGCCATTTGGCGAGATAAAATTGGCATTCCTTCCTATCGCATTAAACGCATGGGTGAAGATGAAAATTTCTGGGCAGCAGGTCCTACAGGTCCTTGTGGTCCCTGTTCGGAACTGTACTACGATTTTTATCCAGAGTTAGGTGACCAAGATATTGATTTAGATGATGATTCCCGTTTCATTGAATTTTATAATCTTGTCTTTATGGAGTTTAATCGGGATAGTGATGGTAATTTAACCCCGCTACAAAATCAAAATATTGATACGGGGTTGGGACTGGAACGGATGGCACAAATTCTGCAACAAGTCCCGAATAATTATGAAACGGATTTAATTTTCCCCATTATTCAAACCGCTGCTGAAATTGCCAATATTGATTACAACAAGGCAAGTGAAGAGCAAAAGGTATCCCTAAAAGTGATTGGGGATCATGCCCGTGCTGTGGTTCACATGATCGCCGATGGCATTACGGCTTCCAATTTAGGACGAGGCTATGTTCTGCGTCGTCTGATTCGTCGTGTGGTACGTCATGGGCGTTTATTAGGGATTACCCAACAATTTACGCCGCAAGTGGCGGAAACAGTCATTTCCCTAATGGAACAACATTATTCCCATCTGCGAGAAGCGGAAACCTTAATTAAGCAAGAGTTGAAGCGGGAAGAATCGCGTTTCTTAGAAACCCTAGAGAGAGGGGAAAAAGTCTTAGCAGAAATTTTACAGAAAGAAACCCAGCAAATTTCAGGGGAAGATGCGTTTGTACTATATGATACTTATGGATTTCCCCTAGAGTTAACCCAAGAAGTTGCCCAAGAGAAAGGGTTAACAGTTGATCTGGATGGCTTTGAACGAGAAATGGAGAAACAACGTCAACGGTCTCAAGCTGCCCAAGAAACGGTTGATGTGACGGTACAGAGCAGTATTGATAAGTTGGCGCAAGACCTTAATCCCACCGAATTTGTTGGTTATACCGATCCCCATTCCCCAGCAAAAGTAGAAGCAGTATTGGTTGATGGGAAAACTGTCAACACAGCAGAAGCGGGAGATGAAGTACAGCTAGTGCTAGATAAAACGCCCTTTTATGCTGAATCTGGGGGACAAATTGGCGATCGCGGCTACCTGTCAGGGGATAATTTATTAGTCCGCATTGAAGATGTTCAAGAAGAATCTAACCTCTACGTTCATTTTGGTCGCGTGGAACGAGGTACCTTAACCGTAGGTGATACCATTACGGCAACCATTGATCGTGCCTGTCGTCGTCGCGCTCAAGCCCATCATACAGCAACTCACTTATTACACGCTGCCCTCAAGCAAATTATTGATCCCTCGGTTTCTCAGGCAGGTTCCTTAGTCGCCTTTGATCGCTTACGATTTGATTTTAATTGCCCGCGCGCTATTGAACCGGAAGAGTTACAACAAGTCGAAGACACCATTAATAACTGGATTGCAGAAGCCCACCAAACCCAATCGGCAGTAATGCCCTTTGATGAAGCCAAAGCCAAAGGCGCGATCGCGATGTTTGGCGAAAAATATGATGATGTGGTTCGTGTCATTGATGTTCCTGGGGTTTCTATGGAACTGTGTGGCGGAACTCATGTCAATAACACGGCAGAAATTGGATTATTCAAGATTATTTCCGAAACCAGTATTTCTTCGGGCGTTCGACGCATTGAAGCAGTTGCAGGGCCAGCCGTATTAGAATATCTCAATCAACGCGATCAGATTGTGCGCGAACTTAGCAAGCAGTTTAAGGCACAACCTGAGGAAATTCCGCAACGGATTCAAACCTTGCAATCTGAACTTAAAAGCACGCAAAAAGAATTAGAAGCGGTGAAACAAGAACTTGCCCTAGCTAAATCGGATCAACTTTTAAATGAAGCAGAAACCGTGGGTGATTTCCAATTGTTAGTGGCTAAAGTCGAAGACATGGATGCCAAGGCCCTGCAAACAGCGGCGGATCGTTTGCGTCAGAAACTAGGAGACGCTGCAGTGGTTTTAGGAACAGTGCCTGCAGAAGGAAAGGTCAGTTTAGTGGCTGCCTTTAGCCCCCAAGTCAATGAAAAAGGCTTAAAAGCCGGCAATTTCATTGGTGACATCGCTAAAATCTGTGGCGGTGGCGGTGGGGGTCGTCCTCACCTTGCCCAAGCAGGAGGAAAGGATGCTTCTAAACTCCCTGAAGCGTTGCAAACTGCTCAAGATCAGTTACGGGAACAATTAGCCTAGGTTCTAACAACAAAAGGGGCGACTATTTCCGCCCCATTATTTTATTTCTGTTAATTGAATAATACGTTTATAGGCGGTAATTCCTCGTTTTTGTTTGA
>JAHEOB010000032.1 GCA_018610095.1 Halothece sp. MAG | reverse complement strand
GCTTTACGGCTACCTTTGGTAAAAAATTGAACCCCAAGCCGACATGTCCTACAATTAAACAACAATTAACGACGATACCTGTGCCATCCCACCAAAAGACATCGCAGTTGATTACGCCACTTGCTTGAATGGCTAATTATCGAGAAAATTATCCTTGACGATTGACAAGAATGCAAAAAAGGTCATCACCTTGATGGTGAAAATTGGAGTCAATCAAAATGGGGCAATTATGATAATGCAATAACAAATCGGCAATGGCAAGCAACCAGTTTTTTCAGCAATTAGAAGCCCATGGGGAACGGTTATTCCATTTAATGGATTGTTTCCAACAAGCCCAGATTTTAGTGGTGGGAGATTTAGCCCTTGATGAATTTATTACTGGGGAAGTGGAACGAATGTCACGAGAAGCTCCAGTCTTGATTTTACGTCATGAACAAACCCAACAAATTCCAGGGGGAGGGGGAAATGCTGTCTATAATTTAGCGAAGTTGGGAGCGCAAGTACAGGTGGCAGGTATTGTTGGAGATGATGCTCAAGGGGTTGCTCTTAAAAACATTTTTCAGCAAGTAGGAATTGATACTAATGGCTTCATCGTACTGCCCGATCGCGCTACAGTAACTAAAAGTCGCATTTCAGGGCACGCTCGTCAATCAGTTACTCAACAAATCGTTCGGCTCGATCGCAAATCGGATCGTCCTCCTGATGATTTTGCAATATCACAAATTGTCAATTATGTCAATACTCATCAATCAACAGTCGATGCTATCATTTGTTCCGACTATGGAGATGGGGTCTTAACTGCTCCTGTTATCGATGCTGCTTTATGCCATCAGCGTACGATTGTGGATACCCAAAGTCATCTTTCTCGTTATCGGGGGGCAACTTTATTTACTCCGAATCTTCCCGAAGCAGAACAGGCAGTGGGATATAGCATTGACAATCATCGGCTAGTGTATCAAGCGGGTCAAGACCTTCTTCAATTAACTGCGGCGAAATTGATTTTGATAACCCGAGGAGAGGAGGGAATGACTCTCTTTACCTCCCAAGGCGAGGTTTATGACATTCCCCCCTTTAATCGAACCGATGTATTTGATGTTACAGGGGCAGGGGATACGGTAGTTTCCGCATTGACCATTGCATTATGTGTGGGCGCAACCCCTTGGGAAGCAGCCGTCATCGGAAATTTAGCAGCTAGTATTGTGGTGCGTCATTTTGGTACAGCAACGACCACAAGTGAGGAGATGAAAATGGGATTAGAAAATCTATTAGCCGATCCCAGCTTATTAAATTAATCTCGTTAGCTTTCCTCTTGTTCTTCATCTTCCTGTTGGGGATAAATGAAGGAGGAACGACCACTGAGAACTGCTTTTCCTAACGACAAAGCTTTTTCAGCTTCAAATGAGGCTTTTCGCTTCCACACTGCTTTGCGAGCGCGCTTTTTTGCTTTTGAGGTTTTCTTCTTAGGAACAGCCATGGTAATTCCAATATCGTTACAGCCTTTCCATTGTAATATTCTTGTTATCGGATTGCTAACAGTGGTTCTCTCGCAAATAACATCGCACCTGCATCAGCATTTTACCGAGTTGGTTTTGTCCGCTACCATCTTTGCCACATCCCCAATAGTAATCCCGTGGCGAGTTTTCCACTAATAATTCATCTCCTGTATTGAGTAAAACCGCTTGAATCTCTTTATAAGTCAAAAATTTGGTCAATACTGCTTGCCACATGACCTCATTTTTGGCGGTTTTCCAATCCACACGGATAATTCTAGCGCGATCGCGCCCCATTGCTGCTGCTTGTTCCGGGGTTTCTACTTGACGGATTGCTTCCATTAAATCTTGGTCAGGGGTTCCTAACAATTTATGGGCTTGATAGTAATGTTCCACTGTGGGCCATTTCTTGCCATCAATGATAATGGCATGGGGAGAAAAATTGGAAAAACAACCATAGGGTTGATCGGCTTTATAGAAATAAATTGCCATTCCCATCTATGTGTGAAGTCTAACGGTTATTTTACCGTTTTCGATCAAAAATTGGTATAATTAGGAATGCCATGGAAAATTTGTAAAACAATGAGTCAAAAAACTCAGGTACTTAAAGCAATTGCAGGGAAAAATCGAGGACTTTTAGTCAGTGAAGGGGAAAACGTTTCTTTACTTAGCGCGATCGCGCAATTAGAACAACAAAATCCGACGCCAAATCCTATTGAACGAACTGATTTACTAGCAGGAAACTGGCGATTATTATATACTACGAGTCAAGATTTACTAGGATTTGATAATTTTCCCATCATTCAACCAGGAGAGATTTATCAATGTGTTCGTCCCGAAGCAAGGAAAGTTTATAATATTGCAGAACTAGTTGGTATTCCCTTTTTAGAAGGGATTATTTCTGTGGTAGCAGAATTTACGCCTGTCTCGGAAAAACGAGTGAATGTTAATTTTAAACGTTCCATTTCTGGATTACAACGATTATTAGGTTATCAAAATCCTGACCGTTATATCGAAGCAATTGAGAGTGGCAAAAATTTTCCTCCCTTTGACTTTAATATTGAAAATCGAGAACGACAACGTAATCAACCCCCTTGGTTAGAAGTTACCTACTTGGATGAAGATTTACGCATTTCAAGAGGACAAAGAGGGAATGTTTTCGTATTAGCAAAATGACAACAACCATCTGGCGACTTTCCCAAGCCCATCTGAATCTTTTTGCGACCTGTCCTCGCAAATTCCAATATATTTATTTAGAACAATTCATGTCTCCTTGTATTGGAGAACAACCCAATTTAAATTTGGGAACACGATTCCATCGTTTGATGCAGCAACGGGAATTAGGATTACCGACTGAGGCAATTCTGGAAGGAGATGAACCTTTAAAACAATGCTTTCAAGCCTTAGCGAAAGCAGCCCCTGATTTGGTTTACTCTCAAGCCAACACTTGGCGAAAAGCGGAACATTTGCGCACTTATCTGAAAGGAAAGTTTTTACTCAGTGGCATTTATGATTTGTTGATTCTCACACCTACTAAAGCCCAAATTGTTGACTGGAAAACTTATTCTAAACCTCCAAAATCCCAAACAATTGCCAACAATTGGCAAACTCGTCTCTATCTTTATTTATTAGCAGAAACGTCTAATTATTCTCCAGAGGAAATCGAGTTAATTTATTGGTTTATTAATCCAAAACAGACAAAATCGATGACCGTTTCTTATAGTACAGAGCAACATCAAACCACAGAACATGATTTAAATCAAATGCTGACTCAATTAACTGCTTACTGGGAACAATACCAAAACCATCATCAACCCTTCCCACAAGTTGAAGAAAGTAAAGGTTATTGTTTATCTTGTCAATTTACGATTCCCTGTAATCGTCATCCCCAAAAGGATCAGGGAGAGATTTCTTTAGATGAAGTCGAGGAAATGAGCATTTAAATGTGCTAAGTCATTCTAAGTCATTTTATAAATAACTGCTCCATCCTCAGCACGATTATCAACGGTAAGTAATCCTTTTTTCATTAAATCATCAA
Source organism: Halothece sp. MAG (assembly GCA_018610095.1). Taxonomy (GTDB): domain Bacteria; phylum Cyanobacteriota; class Cyanobacteriia; order Cyanobacteriales; family Rubidibacteraceae; genus Halothece. Next base: position 862 of record JAHEOB010000032.1, on the reverse strand, counting down.
TACTGCTTTGAATCTGTTCATATTCTTCTTCGATTTCTAAGAAAATTTCAGCAATGGTTGCGCCATTATTGTCTTTACAAAACTTTAAGATAGCCCGATCTAAATCTAACGCTTTTTCGGCTGAGGCGTTGTTGGCAGTGAGTTCTGGATTAGGCTCGGGAGACTCCTCTTGAGCTAAATTAACAACAAGTGTTTCAGGCGTTCGATAAAAACTAGCTTGATTGGGCTTATAACCGTAGAGAGATTTATTCTTTAAGTTTTCCACATCAATCATATCAGGAATTAGAAATAAGTCCACAAATTGACCAATAAATAGAAACCCAAAGGTCAATAAATAAACAATTCCTGAAAGATATCGTCCCGCATAAATACGGTGAATGCCATAAACTTGAAAAAAACAAAAACACCAAAAAAGATAGGCTGCAGCTTTACTTCTTTGAAACCTAATCGGATCAGACATATCTGATATTCCTCCCAATGATTAATCGAGTGAAGTGTTAATTTAGCTATTTCAAGAAAAGTAAGGGAGAACGCTTGATTTGATCTTAGCGCAAAGGCATTTATTACAATTAGCAACGCAGCGATCGCGCCGAGAAATTCTTAATTGATTTCAAGTTAAGCTAGAACTAAAGCGCAGCTGATCCATCACCATGGCAAGACAAGTATGAAAAGTACCACGATTAAGCAACCACACTTTTCCAACAAGCAAGCAAGTTGGGACCATCTACGTAACGCGATCGCTGCAAGTTCTGGATTCCAAAGTTGGCAAATCGAAAATGGCGTAACGGACGCTAAATCGACAGAAATCTTAGACCAACAAGTGCGAAGTTACTTACAACAAACCCTAGCAACGCTTGCTGAT
>JAHEOB010000031.1 GCA_018610095.1 Halothece sp. MAG | reverse complement strand
CCAAACAAACATCACAGAATTGTTCAAGTTGTGGAAAGAAAGTTTCAAAACAACTATCAGAAAGAACCCATAATTGCCCTCATTGTGATTTAATGATTGATAGAGATTGGAACGCAGCAATCAATCTCAAGAATTTGGCGGTAGGGATGAACGTCAGTAGTAAAGCTCAGTCACGAACCGAAGCGGAAGCTGGTGCTGCTGAGAAGCTCCACTCACATCTCGAAGAGATTGAGTGTGGGTAATTCACAGGGATAATCCTAACTGCAAGCCGACTACGGCATGAATCATCATGATCTGTAAAGCGAGCGTTCCTAAATAAGCATGAAGGGTACGCCATAATGTTTGATTACCTCTAAACCCACTGCGAGAAATCAAACCATTAATGATTAATAATGCTAACACCACGGAACCTGTCCAAAAGTGGGGACTCTCTAGAATGGGTTGTCGCTACACCACTAACGATAAAATGCCACCACTATAGCCCAATGCCATAAAAGTCGTCATCCAAGGGGCAAGTTGGCGATGACTTTTTCGATTTGCCACAACAACATCATTATCCTGTGCCATCCGTACCTTCCAACCCGTTAACCCCACAAATGTTCCCATCACAAAAACCACAATCCCCATCATTATCGGATGCCCCCACTGAATAATTGAGGTAGGCAAATTCAGGGAACGAACGAATGAGGCGATCGCTTCTAGTAATTCCATTGATCACCCTCGGTGACGTTCTCCCACACTGATTGCAAGCAATACAGTCTGGGCTTGTTTACCTCGCGATAAAGCGTTTCTGCCCTGCGCCTTTTACCTAGATGGCACACCATCCCCGGCAGATCGACTTGACAGACAATTTCTTGCCCCTAGCGTCCCTAGGTACTTATTGTGCAAAAAATAATTTACCCTGTTTGCTCACCTTACAGCAGTTTCAGCTAGATCTTAGAGCTAAACGTTGTGCAAATCAGTTTTTAATAATAGCACAAATTACAGGAATCGGCTACCCCGCCAATGCCCCTTATATCCCAGTGCTGATTTTTCAAATACAGCGTGGGACTTACGGCGCTTTAGTTAAAATTAATGTCTTCGTATAAATCAGTTAATTGAATTTCCAAATTGATAGAGGCTAACGTCAATGATTCTTCTAACCTTTGATATTCTCGAAACAACCATTCCCGAGTCTTGGTTTTTCGATAATGTTCCACCTGAATGCGATATTGATCAACTAATAGATACTCTTGAAAACTGGGAATACTGCGATAAGCAGCAAACTTTTCATCCTTATCGTAATGCTTGGTGGTTTGGGAAAGAACCTCCGCAATTAAGATGGGATTGGTAATGGTATCATTGCGTCCGGTTTGAAATTGGAGAGGACGGGTAACCACCATGACATCAGGATAGGTATAAATTGTAAATTGGGGAATCCAAAGCCGTTGATCCGTAATAAAAACATCGTAGGGTTGACCTTTTAATCCGAACCGAATCAAGGTATAGAGATTCCCTGCAATTTTATTATGATTCGGTGTCCCCCCTGTCACTGGGACGATTTCTCCATCAATATAGTCATGACGCTGTTGGGAATTGACTTCAAAACTTAAATATTGTTCAGTGGTATAAATTTGTTGTTCAGTTTGACGAACCATAATCCCCTCATAAAAAGAGAGTGGGCTGTTAACCCACTCCCAGTGATTTAATTACGCACTAAAGTAACGCGCGATCGGGTGATAGGAAACAATTGCCGTGGTTGACTGTTCGGGATACAATTGTTCACTTTCATCCATGTATAAGTTGATGCGCTTGGTATCTAACAGATCCAGCAGGGTGTACTGATCCTGAATATTCGGGCAAGCAGGATAGCCAAAGCTGTACCGAGAACCGCGATATCGTTGTGCCAGAATATCTCGGATATTATCGGGGTCTTCATCGCCGAATCCGAGTTCATGACGGATGCGAGCGTGTCCCCATTCCGCAAGGGCTTCTGCTGCTTGTACCCCTAATCCGTGGAAGTAGAGATAATCGGTGTATTTATCTTCAGCAAACAACTCTTTGGCATACTGGGTAGCAACTTCACCCACTGTTACCGCTTGCATGGGGAATACATCCACAATCCCAGATTCTTTCGGGGCATAGAAGTCCGCAATACACAAGCGTTGTCCGGAACGTTGACGAGGGAACTCAAAACTAGCGATGGGTTCTGCCCCTTCGGGAATGGTTCCTTTCTCTTGGACTAATTCGGGATCAAATAGATGTACGGTATTGCCTTCGGCATAGCAAGGGAAATAACCATAAATAACTTGCGGATGCAGCAAGTTTTCTTCTTTCGTGCGTTGCTTCCACTCTTCCAGAATAGGATGGACGGTTTCTTCTAAGAACTGGTTGTATTCTTCCCGAGATTGATCTTTGGTCTTACGGAATTGCCATTGCCCGACAAACAGTGCTTGCAGGTCTAAATACCAGAACATGTCGTCGAAGGAAATATCCTCGGGAGTCAGCCATTTCGTGCCCCAGAAGGGTGGTGTGGGACGCTCAATATCGGTTTCAACCGCTTCGGAACGACGGGTATCAACAACCTTTTCTTCTGCTTGTTCGCTTTGGCCGTTATCGTCTTGTTTGGTTTCAACTTTGCCGTTGCTTTCCGCCCCTTTGCCTTTACTCTTCTTGGCTTTCACGGCTTTACCATTTTCTTGTTCATCAGCAAACTCGCCGAGGAAGCCTTCCACATCATCCCATTCTCCAGCTTGTTTCGCTGGCATTAATTTGTCCATAAAGTGGAGGTCAGCAAAGGCATCTTTTCCATAAACGACTTTTCCTTGATAGGTTTCTTGACAGTCACCATAGACAAATTTGGGCGTTAAAGCAGCACCGCCAAGAATGACGGGAACCGTAATGCCTTCTTCATTAAAGGTTTCTAAGTTTTCCTTCATAAAGGCAGTGGACTTCACTAACAGTCCACTCATGGCAATACAGTCGGCATTGTGTTCTCGGTAAGCGGAAATAATATTTTCTACCGGTTGCTTAATTCCAAGGTTAATCACGCGGTAGCCATTGTTAGAGAGGATGATATCAACTAAGTTTTTCCCAATGTCATGGACATCCCCTTTAACAGTGGCAATCACCACAGTGCCTTTCGCATTATCCCCTGCTTCATCTTTCTCCATGTAGGGTTCGAGATAGCCCACCGCAGCTTTCATGGTTTCTGCGGACTGTAACACAAAGGGAAGTTGCATTTCCCCTGCGCCAAAGCGTTCACCAACCACTTTCATCCCATCAAGGAGGAAGTTGTTAATAATATCGAGGGGAGGATATGTTTCCATTGCCTTATCGAGAACGTCGTTTAAGCCAATGCGTTCCCCATCAATAATGTGTTGTTTAAGCTGATCTTCAATGGATAGGTCTTGCATGGAAGACCCTGCGGTTTCCGCTTTTTGACCGGCAAAAATATCGGTCAGTTTGGTCAGCGGATCATAGGTGCAGATGCCATCATCGTTGAATTGACGGCGGTCATAGATTAAATCACGACAAACTTCTTGATGTTCTTTTTCAATTTTGGCGAGGGGAATAATTTTGCTGGCACTAACAATGGCAGCATCCATTCCCTTTTCTACCGCATCATGGAGGAATACTGAGTTAAGCGCCACCCTAGCTGCGGAATTTAGACCAAATGAAAGGTTAGAAACCCCGAGGACAATGTGACAATCGGGGAGATTTTCGCGAATCATACGAATCCCTTCCATGGTGGCTTCTCCGTTGCCACGGTCTTCTTCAATCCCAGTGGAGATGGGAAGGGCTAAGGGGTCAAAGAAAATTTCATGAGGAGGAATGCCATATTCCACAGCTTGACGATACCCGCGTTGGGCAATTTCAAATTTTTTCTCGGCGGTTCGCGCCATTCCGTCTTCGTCAATGGTGCCAATAATAATGGCAGCCCCATATTGTTTGGCAAGTCTTAAGCCCTCTAAAAAACGTTCTTCACCATCTTCAAAGTTGGTGGAGTTCAGGATACTTTTGCCACCAGCAACTTTTAACCCTTCCTCCATGATTGTGGTTTCAGTGGAGTCTAGCATTAGGGGCAGGGTGACATTATTCACCAAACGCGACACCACTTGACGCATATCCTTGTGACCATCACGCCCCACGTAATCCACGTTGACATCAAGGACATGTGCCCCTTCTTTAACCTGGGACTTGGCAAGGGAGATTAAACCATCCCAATCTTCCTCATTGAGGAGAGTACGGGTTTTTTTCGAGCCACTGGCGTTGAGGCGTTCGCCAATAATCAGGAAAGAGTTGTCTTGGATATAATTTTGGGCACTGTAAATGGAGGCAGCTGCCGGTTCTTTATGCGGTTGACGTTCTTT
>JAHEOB010000030.1 GCA_018610095.1 Halothece sp. MAG | reverse complement strand
TCAAACAGGGTTTCATTATCGTGTTTAGAGATATAGTTGACGGTTTCTTGGGGATCTTGGGTGTAACCCGCCCCTTCTAATTCCAGTCCTGACACTTCATGATCATTTTGATCAATAATCTGGAAGTCTTGAAGACTACCTGCTAGGTTAATGCGGAGTTTATCAGTGGTGGTTCGCAAATCGTGGCGAAACCGTTTGTTGTAAAAGTGACCGTTCCAATCATAGGATTGACCGTTAATAAATCCTTGACGACGGATTTGTTGCGGATCGGTGGAATAACCGCCATGAACGGCATCTCGAATTTTATCGTTAAATGTACCAATCCCAGTTCCCGCCATATTGTATTGGCTGGCATGATGGAGTCCTTTGCCTTTGGCTGAACCGAAGTTCCAGCCTTCACCATATAGATAAATGCTTTCACCATCGACCCCATCTTCCGCAAGGGTGAGCTGGTTAATGCGATCGCGCAATTTTTTCATATTCTCCACGGTGTGCAGATTCATCAAGTCAAAGCGGAAGCCATCCACTTTATAGGCTTGAATCCACCGCAGAACCGTATCGATCATTAGTTTTTCCATCATGTCAAACTCCGTTGCCGTGTCAGGGCAGCAACTGGAGTTTTCTTGATAGCCTTGGTTGGTATAACGATGGTAGTAGCCGGGAACAATTTTATCTAGAACCGCTTGCGTATAGAGGCCATTGGCAAAGGTATGGTTATAAACCACATCCATAACCACCCTTAAATCACTTTCATTTAGGGCTTTTACCATCTTCCGAAACTCAAGGATTCGCGTTGCATCATTTTGGGCGGTGGCATAACTCCCTTCAGGGACGCCATAGTGATAGGGATCATAGCCCCAATTAAAGCTATCGTTGCCACGGGCAGAGCCAATAATCGCCTGTTGTTGCACTGAATCACGACCAAAACTAGACAGAATATTGGGATCGGGATTGATCCGTGCTTGGGGATTTTCTTCCACCGAGGCAAAATCAAACGACGGTAATAGATGAACGTGGGTTAATCCTGCTTCTGCTAAGTGATTAAGATGGTTCATCCCATCGGAGAGGGGTTTCCCATGTTTGCCGTTGTAGGTAAAGCCGTTAAAGGTGCCGCGATCGCGGGAGGGAACGGTTTGATCATCGCGACTGAAATCTCGCACATGGACTTCATAAACCGCCATGTCTTCGGGAGCGTCTAAAGCCGGTTTCTCCATGCTCTCCCAACCTTCTGGTTTAAGACTAGGATCATTATAAATATCCACCATTTGACTGAAACGGCTATTTTGGGAGAGATTCATGGCGTAAGGATCAGTGACAAAGTTGGTTTCAAATTTCCCGGTAAAGGGAACATAGACTTCCACTTCATACTGATAATACTGTCGATCCCAACTGCGATCGCCCACAACACTCCAAACGCCTGTTTCGGAGTCAAAGGTCATTTCATGGGTAACCGCCTCAGTATTGGGTAGGGGACTATCATAGCGATGTAGGGTAACGGATTTGGCAGTGGGAGCCCATAGTTTTAACGTGGGTGTTCCTTGATTGTAAACGACCCCTAAATCCCCTGAGTAGCTATAAAGATCATCGAGAACCCCTTGTAGTTGGATGCCGGTAGCATCAATGAGCTTGCCATTCTCATCATAGGCAGCGATCGCCGTTTCACTTTTTAAAATGGCAGGGACAAGGGGTTTGGCGGCGGAAGGAATACGCCAACTGGGATAGCCATCAATATTAGGAAACTTCTGATAACGATCTTCAGAAAGCGTCTCCCCTTGCCGTAAACGAATCCCATCGCCACTGCGAACCGGTACCATTAAGTTTCCATTCGGGGCATAATGGAGTTCATAGCGACTTGCCTCCGATTGATTCCAAGCAATGGTATCACGATCCAACCAAAAGGCACGACGCTGTTCTGGCGTGTCGGGTACAGGACTCACTGTTAAGCGACCATTCCCCCCACTTTGCCAACGAACTGTGGAGCTATCTTCAGCGGTGCAGCGAGTGGTGTATTCATATAACCCTGTCTCAGGAGAAATGACAGCACGATACTCATCATTATCATTGGCATCCCCAATATAGGACATGGGAGTGGTCATGACATTTTGCCAAGCCCCCCCAAACCGTTTCACTTCCCCCCAATAGAGGGTACAAACAATCTCATTTCCTTGCCCATAGCTGCCTGTCACGTTCGGTTGATACACCTGCGTATAAACGCTAAAAGACTCTCCTTGGGGAAGGATAATGTTGGAGTTGCCAGAGGGAAACATATTTCCCACCCAATTCACTGTAGAATCAGCCGTGGCGGGTTGACACCAACTTAAGCTGAAACTGAGCAATAGTAAAGCAATTAGTCGCTGAAAGCAGTGCTTAGGGAACTTGCTCCCATCAGCACCTGTCATCGGCACGTGATTTTTCATTCTTTGATCTCAAAATTACGGACGATAGTTGCGGTAGAAATAATAGTTGTCAGAACGAGGACGTTCAATGGGTTGTTCAGGGGGAATTTCTTTTGTGGGTTCTGGTTGATAGCCATCGGCTTGCACTAATCCCACAACGCCATAAGCACCCAAAGAAAACGCTACCTCATGATCTTGGGCTTGTGTAAAACGAGGATTTTTGCCCTCACCGCCATAGATGGCGCGATCGCTGTCGAGGGCGATTTTAAATTTAGCATCTTTAGGATGCACAGGAATCGTATAGTTATCAATGACGTGATCCCCTAAATTGGTCACAGCATACACCCGTTGTCCGGTTTCAAAATCAATGCGCTCAAAGATCACCACTTTATTCTCGTGGTCGATCCAGTGCAACATATTACTGTGCATATTATAGGGGGCAAAGGCGGGTTGGGCGCGGAAAAAGCGTTTCATATCCCCTTGAAATTGCACCATTTGCGCCACGTCTTCATCCATCAATCGTGACCAGTCAATGGCGGTATTGGTATTTAAATTTCCCTCTTGCATGGTCCACAGTTGGAACATATCCAAATAGTAGGAACTGGCAAATAGGGTTAAGGCTGACCAAGATCGAATTTTTTGGTTGTGGTATCCGCCATCAATTGCCTCCACTAAATACCGTCCCCGCGCTTGAAAAGGGTTACCAGGGTTGGCAAATTCATCATGATTCCCTGGATAGTACAACATGGCAAGGGGCCAATCTTGGGATAGCATGTGATCTAATTTCCAAGTATCAATTTCATCCACGTGCTTGAGAAGCTCTTCCGTAAACCAGAGATAAAAGCGATCGCTGTAAGTGGTTAGTAAGCCTGCCCCGCCAACTTCACGGGCACGATTCAAATAGGGATCCCCAAAATAGCCTTCGCCAATCACCACCGCTTGCGGGCGATATTCATCCACCGCTTCGGTTAATTCTCGTAAGAAAGTTCGTCCCTTCGGTTGGGCATCAATCCCATTGACATTATCAATGCGCAGCCCATCAAAGCCGTAATCCACAATATTGACTAAGGCAGCATCAATAATGTTTTGGCGAATTTCTGGGGTGTACTTAAAGCGACGCGTTCCCCATTCCGTCCAATCCCCACCATATAATTGACTGCCATCTTGGGCTTTATATTGAGAAAATCCTGCTGGGGCAAATTCCCGAGGGGGTTCATTACCGCGAGGGGAGTAGTGGCTATAAACCACATCCAACAATACTGCTACATCTTCTTGATGGAAGGCATTGATCATGGCGCGGAGTTCATCAGGGCTGCCAAAATCCGCGTGTTTTCCATAAATACTGATGGTTTGATAACTATATCGCCAATCGGGTAAATAGTCCGCCCCTGGTTCCCAAAAGTCCACATGGCTATCTAAAGGCATAAATTCCACTGTGTTATAGCCCAATTTTGCCATAGCTTCGGGTAGCCCACATTCTCGCACAAAGTTATACAAACGGGGAATATGCTCTTTACCTGTATCTTGGTAAAACTGGGAATCAGGGTTTTGACATTGCCATTTTAGGGATAAGGAGAGAACATCGGTTTCTGCAATAGTTAATTGCTTACCGCGTAAATCCAGTAATGGGGCTTTTTCTTCCTCAGGGATAGGGGTAGATTTCCAAAAGACAGAATTGAGTTCATGACTTTGTTGATTCTCATAAAACCGTTCATTAAAAGCAGGTGTCGATAGTAAGGTTGCCCCTAAATCTACTCGCTGATTGCCATCTTGATCCACCAAGCGATATTGCTGTTTATGATAATCATCTGGGGGTAGGGTAATGGTATGAATATGAGGTTTATTAGGAAGCGGTTGTAGTTGATAATCTTCTCGGTTTTCGACATCCCCCCAATTATTAAAGTCTCCAATCACCGTTAACCGTTCAAAATCATTCCCCACTAACACTCGCAACGTTAATGATCCATCCTCATGGAAGCGAGTCCCAACTTGCGGTTGAAAAGCGTCATGCTGGGCTTTTTGATCGAGTCTTTCCACAGAAGCCAGATTTAATGCTTGTAAGTCAGGACTGATCACAGGTTTTTT
>JAHEOB010000029.1 GCA_018610095.1 Halothece sp. MAG | reverse complement strand
TCAGGTGCTCGTTCCGTTCGAGTGGCGGTAATAATTAATTCAATGGGTTCGTCACTGGCTTGGGAAGGTTCCTCTGTGGGTTGCTGAGTTTCTTGGTCTGGAACTTGTTGGGAAGGTTCCTCGGCAGAAGGTTGTTGTGCGGTCTGGGAACCAGGAGTCACGTTGAGGGCGAAGGTATTCTCACCGGGGCTAACTTCTACTTGGGGAACATCATCAGTGCCGGTTACCGTAATACGGATACTGTTGGAATAACGTTGCTCAACTGTCACCGATGCAATCCCCTCTGTCGGATTATCTTGTTGAAATGTTTCCCCATCCGGTAACTTCAATTGAGTATTGACTAAATCAATGGCAAAGGTATTGCCATATTGCGTTTCAAATATGTTCGGTGTTCCATCGGCGGTTTCTAAGTTAATCTCAAGCCCAGTTTCCGTGGCATTGAGTTGGATATCGGTAACTTGGGTTTGTGCCGATACCGGTTGAATCACGCCTAAAGAAACAACACTGCTGAGTAAGACGGAACGAATGATACTTTCTTGTTTCACGATTCTCCTCACATCTCCAATTTGACAACTTTGTGTTTAGCTAGTGAAAAAAAACTGTAGTTAAGTTTCAACTAGCCCAAAGATACATTAAAGAAATTTGCAATTAATGTCAATCAGAAGATTTGTCAAATAACTCAAAAATTTTACAAATAAGTATTTCAGCCTTTTTACCCAAGGGAAACTGAAGTTACCAACTTGACAGTTAGTTGCATCAAAATTACTCTCAAAAGAGTACCATCTGAACTCTCTCGATGCCGATGAGCAACTTTAGCCGACGTTACTTTTTATTATCTGGGCTGGCTTTTGGGTTAGTCACTGCATGTAATGGGCGTGAGAAGCCATCGGGGACAGATTTCAGTAAGCCACCCACCCGGATTGTTGCACTAGAATGGCTATTAGTGGAAAACTTGCTTGCTTTAGGGATTCAGCCAATTGGTGTTGCTGATATTCAAGGATATCAGGAATTTGTCAATGTTAAACCCGCTTTAAATGAGCAGGTTAAGGATGTGGGAACACGGGCTGAACCCAATTTAGAAGTGATTTCTCAACTCAATCCCGATTTAATTTTAGGGTTGCATTTTCGACACCAATCCCTTGAGGATAAGTTATCCGCGATCGCGCCCACGACATTATTTCGAGTCTATCCCGAAAACAGCAATCTAACCCGATTGGAACAGATGAAACAGATTTTTAGCGCGATCGCAGAAACTGTGGAACGCCCTGAAAAGGGGAAAGCTGTCCTTAACGAAATGGAGGAAACCTTAACAAGTGCAAAAGACAAACTCAGCACACTTGAGAACCGTTCCTTTGTGTTAGCACTGTTTCCCCCCGCAACCCCGCAAATACGGTTATTTACCAATAATTCTCTTGCCGTACAAGCCTTACAAGCCCTTGGTTTAGAAAATGCTTGGGAAAAAAGCGGGGCTAGTAATGAAGATTGGGATCGCTACGGCTTCAACACGGTTTGGTTAGAAGCTCTTCCCTCTATTGAAAACGCCCATTTTCTCTATATTGCTGATCCTGAAAATGATAACTGGCAAAAAGTTCAAGAAACTTCCCTCTGGCAAGAATTAAACTTTGTCAAAGAAAACCGCCTCTATTCCCTTGGCAGTGATACTTGGCCATTTGGAGGTCCCAAAAGTACACAATTATTAGTGGAAAACGTCGTTAATGCCTTCTCAACTAATGTCTAATTCTTGGATTGTTCTCCGGTTTCCCCTATTACCACTATCCATTCGCTTAGAAAAACGTGTGCCTTGGGTGCTATTGAGTTTACTGCTAGTCATTTTACTGGCAATGGTGATTAGTGTCGGTTATGGCGAATATCAAGTTCCGCCCTTAGCGGTTTTCAAAACCATTTTCAATCTACCCACTGCTAATAATGAATATGACTTTATTATTAATACCTTGCGGCTTCCACGCACCGTTGTTGCCTGTTTAGTGGGGATGGGGCTTGCAATTGCCGGTACCATTATCCAAGGCATTACTCGTAATCCCCTGGCAGCCCCCGGGATTATTGGGGTTAATGCAGGGGCTTCCCTTGCGGCTGTTAGCTTAATTGTACTGCTTCCTAACGCACCAGTGGCATTGTTACCGTTTGCTGCCTTTACAGGTGCTTTAATCGTGGCAGTGTTGATTTATCTTTTAGCCTGGGATGGTGGTAGTTCTCCCATTCGACTGATTTTAGTCGGGGTGGGATTTAATTTAATTGCCGGGGCACTCACCAATTTAATGACCACGTTTGGCGAAATTAATCGTGTCTCGCAAGCCTTAATTTGGTTAACTGGAAGTGTTTATGGACGAAGTTGGGAAGAAGTAACCGCCTTATTGCCATGGTTAATCATTTTCTCCATCATTGCCCTGCTACTGGCACGAGATTTAAACGTCATGAGTTTAGGAGATGATTTAGCCAAAGGAGTGGGCACACCTTTAGAATGGCGACGAGGGATTTTATTAATTACCAGTGTTGCCCTTGCCGGATCAGCCGTAGCAACCGCCGGTTCCATTCAGTTTGTAGGATTAATGGGGCCTCATTTATCTCGATTGTTGGTGGGACAATCGCACCAAGGATTAGTGTTAACCTCAGCCTTAATGGGAGGAATGTTAGTTGTCGTTGCAGATTTACTCGGGCGCATGGTGTTTGCGCCTTTGGAACTCCCCTGTGGCTTAGTGACTGCAACCATTGGCGCTCCCTTTTTTATTTTTTTATTAGTCCGTCGAGGTTAATCAAGGATGATTAGACCGCGCGATCGCGCAAAAGTAGTGTTGGAGCAAAAACTCCTTCCCACCATTCGACTACGGATTTTTAACCGCTAAGGTCACGCCATCAGCAATCGGAACTAAACTCAGCGCAATACGGGAGTCTTGATGAAGTTTTTCATTAAATGTGCGAATGGCAACCGTATCTTCATCTTGCACTTCTGGATTGGCAACATTACCGCGCCAAAGCGTATTATCAATGGCAATGAGGCCACCGACACGAAGCAACTTTAAAGCATATTCATAATAGGCATCATAATTGACTTTATCGGCATCAATAAAGACAAAATCAAAACTGTTAGCAGCTTGCTCGGTTTGTAGGAGTTTCTCTAAGGTTTCCAAGGCTGGGGCAAGACGGAGTTCAATTTTATGATCAACACCCGCCTGTTGCCAATATCGTTGCGCGATCGCGGTATCCGCTTCATTAATATCACAGGTTATAATTTGACCTGTTTCTGGGAGTGCCAAAGCCATGACTAAAGCACTGTAACCAGTAAATGTTCCAATTTCTAACACCCTTTTTGCCCCCATCAGTTGAATCAGCAATGCCATAAATTGCCCTTGTTCTGGGGATATTTGCATATAGGTATAGGGGTGTTGGGCAGTTTCCTTTCGCAGTTGGGTTAAAATGTCTGGTTCTCTTAGAGAAATCGAGAGCAGATAGTTGTAGAGGTTGGCGTCAACTTGAATCGTTTGATTAGTCATAAATGAACCCATGAAATAATCAACTAATTCCTATCTTAATTTCACCCCAGCCAAGTTAAGAAACTGTTATTCTACAATGATAGCCTCCTTATAGTTTTAAGTCCCAATATGCACCGTTTAGAATCGCAAAACCTTACTTTAGCTTATCAAAAAACCCCCATTATTCAGGATTTAAATGTTGCTATTGCTAACTCTGCCATTACCGTTTTAGTGGGTGCCAATGGCTGTGGTAAATCGACCTTACTCAAAGGATTAGCCCGCTTATTAAAACCCCAAAAAGGTGTAGTTTATCTTGATGGCAAAGATATTACCCAACGAGCGACAAAAGCAGTTGCAAAACGATTGGGAATTTTACCCCAAAGCCCCACAGCCCCTGAAGGATTAACCGTGCGGGAACTGGTTGCCCATGGGCGATATCCTTATCAAAGTTGGTGGCAACAATGGTCCAAAGATGATGAAGTCATGGTATCACAAGCCCTGGAAATTACCGGAATGCAAGAACTGCGCGATCGCGCCATTGATACCCTCTCTGGGGGGCAACGACAACGGGCTTGGATTGCCATGGCATTAGCTCAAGATACTGATATTTT
>JAHEOB010000028.1 GCA_018610095.1 Halothece sp. MAG | reverse complement strand
GATCTCGCTACGGTTCTCGCTAGCATGGGTGTGGATGCGTACGCCTTTATATTTGTCTGCTAGTTCCCGGGATCCGCGCAAGCACTTCTCGGAGCAGGAAACGGCAAAGCGTGGCGTGACGGCATACCGGATTCGATCCTGAAAGGCACCGTGATACTGCTGGATGAGCCGTTCCGTCTCTGCAAGTGCTCGATCAGTGCTTTCAAGGAGTCCTTGAGGCGAATACTGGTCCATTAACACCTTGCCAAGCACGCCACGAATTCCTAGCTCGCCTGCAGCTTCAAAAGCGTATTCGGCATTAGCCACAGAGAGATGGTCGATTGCTGTGGTAGTACCGCTCTCAATGAGTTCGAGATAGCCCAGTTTCGCAGCAATTTCCATCCGATCTCTGGAGAGCGCAGACTCCATCGGAAGAATATGTTCGAACAACCAATCTATCAGATCGACGTCGTCTGCAAGTCCTCGACCGAGACTCTGGACCGAGTGGATGTGTGCGCCAACCTGACCGGGCATGAGGATGTCGTAGCGTTCTTCATGGCGATCGGGATACTGCTCAACCAAATCTGCCCGCTTGCCAACTGCTTCAATCTGCGAGCCTTCAATTACAATAGCTCCATCTTGGACTATAGTAGATGAATCCAAGATAACTGTTCCAGAAAGTATCATTTTACCCATCCGAGTCTACCAGTTGCATTGATCCGTGAATTGCCAACCATACACATGGTGGCTCCTCAGTGGTATAAGCCACTCGGTGTTGACAATGGGCTTCAATCAAAATGGCATCGCCAGGCTTAAGCTCTATCGCTGTTCCATCGCGCCATTCCAGCATTGCCTCTCCCTGCAGTAAGACAACCCACTCATTTTGATCTTGGTCATACCATTCACCCGATGGTGTAGTGTGACCGTGTGAAATAAGTCGCTCAAGGCGGAAATCGTCTCCCCTAGCAATAATCTCAACAAATTCTTCTTTCTGAGGGAGTCCATCGGGGATGTCAAACAAGTTGTATGTATCGAAATCCAAAAATAGCCACTTCGCACTTTCTTTATTGGCTCTTTCAGTTTGCAATGAATATACCAATTCAGTCAAGCACTGCGTCTATAATTAACAGCAAACCTTACCCGCTTACTGCCCTAAGGGCATCGCGCTAATCTAACTCAATTGTTAAAGCGTTTTTTAGTTCTTGGAGTGATTCGAACTGCTCTTCGCGAACTAATTCAGGTATATCTCCGCGCCAACCGATACACTTAACTAAGTTGGGAAGCAAAGTTTCAACAGCGGATTCTGGAAACTGATAATCGGGCTCCCCATCAAGCATTGCATCGATAATTGCAAGGTTATCGCAATCTCGCTTAAATTCCTCCACTGGTTTTCCAGTGATTACTAACGTATGTTCGATTAAGAGTTGCAATCTACGTTTTTCCAATTGGTTTAGTTCCATTTTTCGTCCTTAGTGCTGCAATCTCACCAAATATAGCAGTGAAACTCATCGCGATCGAGCCTTCGGCTCGGTGAGCGGATCTCAATCGCGACCAACCGGAAATTACCACGCTATAGGAGCGATAGAACTTGAATTAGTCTATGGGAGAATAGTAAACACAAATTACTCCACAACAAGTTAGTTTATGACTCATTTTGGCTTAATTTGTCCATCATCAACGGGGCATCTTCATACAATCCTTCCTTTAGGACAAGAACTGAAACGACGTGGTCATCGGGTTACTTTATTAGGAATTGTTGACTCACAAGCAAAAACACTAGAAGCTGGATTAGAATTTCAGGCAATTGGGGAATCTGAATTTCCGGAAGGGTCAACTCAAGAGTTCTTTACTGAATTAGGAAAATTAACTCGATTAAAAGCATTGCAATTAACCCTGAAATGGATAGCAGATACAACAGAAGTTTATTTGAAGGACACTCCAGAAATTATTAAAACAACGGGAATAGAAGGCTTGTTAGTAGATCAAGCACTTGCTGCAGGAGGGACCATTGCTGAATATTTGGACATTCCCTTTATTACGATTTGTAGTGCCGTTATTTTGAATCGAGAAATCACTGTACCTCCCTTTAACACCAGTTGGAATTATGATCCTTCATGGCGTGGCATTTTGCGTAACCGAATCGGTTATACCGTGTTAGATCAAGTGGGAAGACCGGTTCGAAAAGTTATTCAATCTTATCGTCAACATTGGGATTTACCGTCGCTGAAAAGTACAACCCAACAGTATTCTTCATTGGCTCAAATTAGTCAACAGCCTGCGGAATTAGAATTTCCCCGGCAACATCTCCCAAAGTATTTTCATTTCACAGGTCCTTATCATTATTCTGGCAGTCGAAAAGCTATTCCCTTTCCTTATGAACAATTGACGGGACAACCTTTAATCTATGCCTCCATGGGGACCTTACAAAATCGTCTGCTGTGGATTTTTCGAATAATTGCTGAGGCTTGCATGGATTTAGATGCTCAGTTAGTTATTTCCTTAGGAGGAGGAAATAGCCCTGACTCTTTACCAGAGTTACCTGGAAATCCTTTAGTAGTTAATTATGCTCCTCAATTAGAATTGCTGCAAAAAGCAACTCTTACAATTACCCATGCCGGGATGAATACAACTTTGGAATGTCTAGCTAATGCAATTCCCATGGTGGCTATTCCCATTGCCAACGATCAGCCTGGTGTCGCTGCAAGAATAGCTTGGGCAGGCGCTGGAGAAATAGTACCCCTTAAAAAACTTAATCGTGAAAGGTTACAACAAGCTATCAAGGAAGTACTAACACAAGACACTTATCAAAAAAATGCCTTAAGACTTCAAGAAGCAATCAAAAACGCTGGCGGTGTAACAAAAGCGGCAGATATTGTTGAGCAGGCTGTATCGACTCGGAAAGCGGTTTTGGCATAACGTCAAAAACATGTTAAAGACTTGCTGCATTTAAGTTTGATGCGTGTAGCCTAAAGTATCAGGAACAATAAAGTCTGAAGAACCTAAAGAACAATACGGTAAACTGCTAATTACTATTTGGTGGTGGCATTTGCAACAAGTCCCAGCGTTTAGTGGGTTAATGAATAAGGAGTTTGATGGTACAACCGATGTCAAAAATAATTAATCAATTTATCGATTGGATTTTCTTTAATTTATTAAAACAATTATTGCCTATCTTATCTAGTCGAAGTTTAAATAGTCTACAAAAAGATACTCAAAATGCAGTCCAAGTTCAACAACAAGTTTTAAAGAGGATTCTTAAATTACAAAAAAATACCGAATATGGCAAGTCATATAATTTTGCCATGATCCAATCTGCGGATGATTTTCGTAATAAGCATCCTTTAACAACCTATGAACATTACCGTTCAATTATTGACGAAATTGCTAATAGCAGAGATTATACCAAACTTGTAGCAGAACCGATTATTTTGTTTCAAGAAACAGCTGGAACGACTGGTCAAACTAAGCTGATTCCGCGAACTAAGCGTTTATTTTCAACTAATCAGAAAGCTTTCCAAGCAATTAGCGCGTTAACAGAATCTTATCCTTGGCAACAAAAACCTCCACAAACAGAATCAATTGGTTTGCCTTTTGCGAATGCGCAACCTCTTAAACAAACGCCGAGCGGCATACCAAAAGGAACAGGAACCAGCGGCGGAATTAAACAATCAAAATTTACTCGTAATGTGATTCGTCTCAAATTTAGCAGTCCAACGGCGCTATTCCTAATTTCAGACTATACTGCAGCTTATTATTGCCATTTACTATTTGGTTTACTGGAACCTAATCTAACTTATATTTCTGCTAATTTTGCTTCTAATGTCCTACAAGGTCTACAAATCTTAGAACAATCATGGCAACAATTAGTTAACGATATCGAATTAGGTCAAATTGATCCTGATTTAGATTTGGATCCTTCAATCCGAGAAGAATTGCAACAATTGCTAGAACCGAATCCTGAACGCGCTAAAACTCTCTACCTAGAATTTGTTAAAGGATTTGAGGGAATTTTACCTAGAATTTGGCCTCAATTGCGTTATCTCCAATGTATAACCACAGGAACAATGCAACTCTACCAAGAACGATTAAAGGGTTATACAGGTAACCTGCCGATTTATTCTCATGGTTATGGAGCTTCGGAAGCTTGGATTGGTGTCAATTTAGATCCGGAAAGAGATCCACCTGCTTATGTCATTACACCTCACGCAGCCTTTTTTGAATTTATCCCTGTTAGTGAAATTGATAGCGATTCTCCGACTACTTTAGAGTTAAGTTCCCTGAGTATTGGTGAAAGTTATGAAATTGTTGTTACCAATGTCGCTGGGCTTTATCGATACCGGCTAGGCGATGTAATAAAATGTGTTGGATATTATAATCAATGTCCAATGATAGAATTTTTATACCGTCAAGGATCTTTACTTAACTTTGAGTACGAAAAAGTGTCGGAAAAAACCATTTTTCTAGCTTTAACAGATGGGATAAATATGCTCGGACAACCTGGTAAACTAATCGATTATACGACAACAATGGATTTTTCGTATCGTCCATGGCGATATATTATTTATGCAGAAATTTCACAAATACAAGAAGATGTTATTAATTTAAATGCTTGTCAAAACCAAATCGATCAATCAATTAGTAATGCTAATGAAACTTATCGGAAACTAAGAGAGGCAAATGCGATTGGAATCCCAGAAATTAAACTTTTAAAAACGGGAAGTTTTGAGCAATTAAAACAGAGAATTTTACAAAATCAGTCTTCTGAAGCTCAATTTAAAATGCCACGCTTGCTTAAGGATTCCAACCTAGTTGCTTTCTTAGAAAACCAAGTAATTGCGTCTTAATTTAGTAATTAATGAGCAAATCCGTAATTGATTTCACCAGCTAATTTTTTTATTATCATTCGTTCAGAGTTATAGAAAGGCGCCGTCAAACCAAGCGTCTTTAGACGTTGGATATAAGGCGCGCCAGGCTGAAAGATTTGATATTTTGAAGCGGGGCAAACCGATAAATTTCTGCTATAATTAACCCATTGTCAAGAGGCGCGATAAACCTCTCTAAAAAGGTTAGCACCTTAACGGGTGTACCAGTAAAACCAAAACAATTTAGCCTCTGAAACTGTAGGGTCGGGCGGATCCAAACAGGATAATTAACGCTTTTGGAAAGAATACCCTCGCTCGGTGTAACGGCAGTGATTTCGTGGAAGCTGTAAGGTGTCTTGATGAATTAAGAATCCAACGCGCTGGCTTCCGTTGGAGCGTCAAGTTACAGGAGGTAAAATGTCTAGCTATTCTCTGGACAAACAACGCCTAGCTCGCTATGGCCCGGAAACATCCACTTACACTCTTGCTATTGTGACAGACGAAGATCAAGCCGCACAAGTGGAACTGGAAGATGGGCAAATTGCTTGGCAATCTATGCTCCGTTATGATCGAATGCACCGCCAAATTGATTCCACTACGGGGCAAGTTAGCTATTCCTTCGAGGAAGTGCCGGAATCAGAGGGAGGACGTAATCAACTGATTAGTCTTGTGGCAGAAGGAGGCCGAGGGGCGGAGTTTTCAGAACTCATTCGCTTCGGTAATAAATTGCTCACCATGGATGATCGCACTGGGCTCATTTGCGAAATCCGAGATAATCATGAGTTAATCCCGCGCAATATCATGCTTACTGGATGTGGCGATGAAGAATTTAAAGGATTTAAAGCAGAATGGGCAACCCTAAAAGGGGATCAACTTATCGTTGGTAGTCACGGTAAAGTGGAATTAGATGAAGCAGGTAACCCAACAACTGGTAAACAAGAGTGGATTAAAGTCATTGACTCCGACTATCGGGTGAAAAGTGTCAATTGGCATGATTCTTACCAAGCCATGCGGAAAGCAGTTGGCATTGATGCCACTAAAGGCTACCT
>JAHEOB010000027.1 GCA_018610095.1 Halothece sp. MAG | reverse complement strand
GGGCAATAGAAGAATAAGCCACGACTCGTTTCATATCTTTTTGTGAGATCGCAGCCAGTGCGCCAAATAAGGCACTAATCGCTGCCCAAATAGCAAGGTAAGGGGCTAACAATGACCATGCATCGGGGAATAGCCCTACTCCAAACCGTAAAAGACCATAGGTTCCTAATTTTAACAGAACCCCTGCTAACAGAATCGAAATGGGAGTCGAGGCTTCCACGTGAGCGTCAGGTAACCAGGTATGTAATGGAAAGAAGGGAATTTTGATAGCAAAGCCAGTCAGCAGAAGAATCAACAGAATGACTTGACTGGTTAAGGGAAGGGCTTGAGAACGTAATGGTTCGTAGTCAAAACTAGAAGCACCGCTTAACCAAACCAGACCCAGGAAGGAAGCTAAAATTAATGCTCCTGATAGGGCTGTGTAGAGTAAAAACTTGGTTGCAGCATAGCCTCGATTGGTTCCTCCCCAAATGGCAATCAAAAAATACAGGGGAATTAACTCAATTTCATAAAACAGAAAGAATAAAAGAACATTTTGCGCTAAAAATGCCCCTGCTGTTCCTGCTGACAAAAACAGGATTAGGGGATAATAAAAGCGAGCACGTTCAATGTTTCCGCCAGTGGTATAAATGGCAACAAGCGTGAGAAAACTATTCAGAAATAGCAGGGGTAATGCTAAGCCATCCACTCCCAAGGAGTAAGTAAGTCCTAATTGTTCTAACCAAGGGTAGGATTCGGCGATAAATAAGCCACTTTGATTGGGATTAAATTGAATAGCAAGAGCCAATGTTAATCCCAAAATAAGACTGGCAATAATTAAGGCTAGGGATCGCGCTTTTTCTGCTTGTTTTTCTGGTAAGAAACCGATGATTATTCCACCGATAACCGGTATCCAAATTAAGGCACTAAGCATGGTTCCAATTAGTTATTGATTAATCGTTGTTTGTTATGTTGCTGCTGGCGGGGCTAGCCCCACCCCAAAGATTAGTAAAAAGACCAGTTCATCATCAGCATGAATAACAGTGCCCCACCAATCAAGATGGTGAGCAAGTAAAACTGGGATTGCCCCGAAATACTATATTTGAGGCTTTGGCCACTAAAGAGAGTGCCAAACCCAACCAGATTTACCAAACCATCAATAATATAGCGATCGAGCCAAGCACTGACTTTCGAGGCAACTTCCACCATTAAGACCACACTCCAACGATAAACGCGGTCTAAGTACAAGTCGTAGGCGAGGAAATCTTGTAAAAAGCGAGAGGTACTACGCACTGGTCGTGCCCAAGTTCGAGGCAAGGCAATGGTTGCTCCTAAAATCACTCCCACTGCTCCTGAGATAACTAATAGGAACATTTCAGGTTGTTCTAAAACTTCTCCTGTAGTGGCTAATGACCCTGCTGAGGCAAACCACAATTGCCAGCGTTGCGGAATTAGCGGTGCCAAAAGGGCAATGACAATGAGTGCCACCATGGGAAACGCCATGGGCCAATTCATTTCTGGGGCACGTCGCGTTTTAGGTTGCGGTTCCCCTAAAAAGACGAGACGAAAGACTCGGGTTAAGTTAATGGCGCTGAGCGCATTAATCACCAAAATAAACGCTAATAACCATTGTGGCAGTTTAACTAAACTCTCTAGCTGAATCCATTGTCCCATTACCCAAAAGTTGCCAAGGGGTAACAGGACAACTAATCCCGAAGCCCCCACTAAAAAGGAAATGGTAGTTACGGGCATCTTGGACCATAGTCCGCCCATTTGGGTAATGTTTTGGTCGTTGGTGGTGAGAATAATCGATCCCACACTCATGAATAACAGTGTCTTCGCGATCGCGTGGATTAATAAAAGTAATAGGGCAATATCCAATCGCCCTAATCCAACCGCAACGAAGACTAAGCCTAAATAGGCACTAGTGGAGTGAGACAGAGTCCGTTTTAAGTCAATTTGGGCTAGGGCAACTAAAGATGCACCAATTGCTGTTACTAAGCCAATGGCAATTAGCGTTTGCTGCACCACTGGGGACAATTCAAAAATGGGACGGAGTTTAATTAAGACATACGCCCCAGCCGTTACCACAATGGAGTTCCGCATTAATGAAGCAGGATTGGGAGCTTCCATGGCTTCATCTAACCACAAATTAAGGGGAAATTGAGCGCATTTCCCAATGGGGCCAGCAATTAACGCTAATCCTAAAAAAGTTGCAATTCCAGAATCTAAATTAGTGGTTTCACTCCACTCACTAATTTCAGTAAAGGTTAAACCAGCCCCGTAACTGGAAAGGGCGACAACTCCCATTAGTAAAACAATGTCACCGACACGCTTGGTTAAAAATGCATCTCGTGCTGCTGTGACTACCAAAGGTTGGGCATACCAAAATCCCACTAATAAATAGGTGGATAGGGTTAATAACTCTAATAAACCATAACTTAAAAGTAGTGAATCACTGAGGGCAATTCCCGATAAGGCTGCTTCAAAAAAGCCCATTAATCCAAAAAATCGGGCCATTGACCAATCTTTTTCCAAGTATCCCAGCCCATAGAGTAAGGTTACAACGGTTATGCCGGTTACTAACTCTAATCCCCCAAGACTTACTGGGGAAATTTCTATGGCTAATGTAAGGTCTAAATCGGCAACCTGTAACCATTGCCAAGCCATTTTCTGGGGCGGTTCTTCCCAAGTAAGAAGGAAGATAATCGAACCGTGAATAACCGCGATCGCGCTTAAAATGAGATTGATATAAGCTGCAGGTCTCGGTCCGGTGCGACGAATAATTCTCATTGCCCATGGAAGGGTCAACAGCGCACCGGTTAAACCATAGAACGGAATTAACCAAGTTCCTTGTACGAGCAAATCACCCATAAGAAAATTTTTCCTTAACTAACAAGATTAAATTTTGTTAATTTTGTTGGCAAACTGTTTCGTTTTTTAAACAATCACTAACACGGTCTTCAAATTTAACCCATCAACTCAAAGAGTATTTTGGGAATCATTCCGTAAGAATTACTGCTAACTGCTTATATTTTTCATAAGGTTTTGCCTAACAAACATTAGCATTTCTAACAGTGATGGTAAAGATTCTAAGCATCGAGTTGTTAAAATCAAAGCTACTTATTAGTTAAAAAAGATGAGTTTATAAGATGCGATACCTCTTTACAGAGGCTCTATCTTGCATGAGGGAAAAGGTTATAAAAACTAAGAAATTAATCTTTAATTGAGCTTATTTGGATGATTGTTAGACTTAATCATCCCTTTATTGTCAATCACATTACCCTAGCTTAAAAAAATATAAAAGGTTTCTCCTCTCTCCATAGATAGACCGATGCTTGCAAACTCATCTTGACTATTAAAATTTATTAACAAACCGATTTGAAAATATTATAATATTTTATATTGTCAAAAAGGACAACGTCATTTATGCTTTTTTTTGGTAGGGAGAACAACCTACTTGTCAAACAGTAGCACCGAAGGAAACAAGGGATCGCCTTTGGAGTCAAAAAAACCATCTCTTAAAGCTGGAGACGAAAAGGTAGCGCATCCTTATAAGGTGTGAGATTTGACAATTGTGTATAAACCAAGACGATTTAGCTTGAAAATCGAGGAAAACAACAATGCCAATTGCGGTTGGAATGATAGAAACCCTAGGCTTCCCTGCGGTTGTCGAAGCAGCGGACGCCATGGTGAAAGCAGCCCGTGTCACCCTAGTGGGCTATGAAAAAATTGGTACTGGGCGTGTCACCGTTATTGTGCGCGGTGATGTTTCGGAAGTACAAGCCTCGGTAAGTTCTGGGGTAGACTCAGCAAACCGTGTTAATGGGGGTGAAGTGCTTTCAACTCATATCATTGCACGTCCTCACGAAAACTTAGAGTATGTTTTACCCATTCGTTACACCGAAGCCGTAGAACAATTCCGATAATTGATAAGGGGACATTTCACTCATCTTCACTCATCAATCGATTGAAAGTTGGCAATTGTACTGCCTTGAGATGTCCCCTAACCCTAATGAGCGTCGTTAATTGATATGATTAAAATTCATCCCAAAGTTTCTAGGAGGAACTCAAATACATGGCAGTTGCAGTCGGAATGATAGAAACCCTCGGTTTCCCAGCAGTGGTCGAAGCGGCAGACGCAATGGTGAAAGCAGCCCGTGTCACCCTAGTGGGCTATGAAAAAATTGGTACTGGGCGTGTCACCGTCATTGTGCGCGGTGATGTCTCAGAAGTGCAGGCTTCCATTAATGCTGGAACTGAGTCAGTGAAACGGGTTAATGGGGGAGAAGTATTATCCACCCATATTATTGCGCGTCCTCACGAAAACCTAGAATACGTTCTACCCATTCGTTATACCGAAGAAGTGGAACAATTCCGAGAAGGCGTTGCAAATCCACCTAATATTACACGCCAGCAATAGTCAATGCAAATTGCCCAAGTTCGTGGGACAGTAGTGGGGACTCAAAAACTGCCGAGTATGACTGGCGTCAAATTGCTATTGTTGCAATTTATCGATGAAAATGGCGAACTACTTCCCAAATATGAAGTGGCTGCTGATCCGGTCGGTGCTGGGCTCGGAGAATGGGTATTAGTGAACCGAGGTAGTGCTGCCCGCCAAGAAGAAGGTCATCACAACCGCCCCCTCGATGCCATGGTTGTTGCCATAATTGATACCGTAACGGTGAATAATCGCCGAATTTACGGTGAGTAGGTACGATTAAAGTAACAAGTCTGATTGACGTATTGATTAACGCAGCGTTTATAGTTTAGGAGGAACGAACAATGGCAGTCCGCAGTCAAGCGGCTCCACCGACTCCTTGGTCAAAAGCCCTTGCTGAACCAAGCATTAATGAAAGTGCATTTGTTCATTCCTTCTCCAATATTATTGGTGATGTTCGGGTGGGAGCTAACGTTTTAGTTGCCCCAGGAACCTCAATTCGTGCTGATGAAGGCACGCCATTTGCCATTGGTGAAGGAACAAATATTCAAGATGGAGTTGTTATCCATGGTTTAGAAAAAGGGCGGGTCCTTGGAGATGATCAAGACTGTTATTCAGTCTGGATTGGAGAAGATACTTGTATCACCCACATGGCTTTAGTTCACGGTCCTTGCTATATCGGGAACAATTGCTTTATTGGTTTCCGATCCACCGTATTTAATGCCCGTGTGGGTAATGATTGCATCGTAATGATGCATGCGCTCGTTCAAGATGTGGAAATCCCGAAAGGAAAGTATATTCCATCGGGCTCAGTAATTACCCATCAACAACAAGCGGATCGCTTACCTGATGTCCAAGAATCAGACCGCAAATTTGCTCACCATGTGGTCGAAATTAATGAAGCTCTTAGAGCAGGATATCAGTGTGCCATGGATGCTAGCTGTATTGTCCAAGTTAGAAATGAAGTAAATGGAGAAGCAAATTCCACCACTGGCAACGGGAACGCCCCCAAAGGGAATCCCAATTCGGCTAGTCACAATGGACAAGGTAGGAGTCGCAATACAACGCAAAAGGGAGAAACCAACTTGAAACAAGAAGTACTTGAACAAGTCCGAGCACTGTTGCGACAAGGATATCACATTGGAACGGAACACGCTGATCAACGTCGCTTCCGTCTAAATTCTTGGCAAAGTTGCGCTCCCATTACAGAGCAAAATGAGAAAAAGGTTATTCAAGCACTGGAAGCTTGTTTAGTGGAACATCAGGGAGAATATGTTCGCTTATTTGGCATTGATCCCAAAGCAAAACGGCGATTGAGTGCAACCACTATTCAAACGCCCCAAGATAATCCCAAAAAGAATAGAAGCGATAGTAACAGTAGAGGATATCAAGGACAAACCCCTCGTGGCAATCGCAGTTACCAAGCTCAAGGCAGCAAAGTCTCTAGTAATGTCCTCGATGAAGATACAGTAGAGCAAATACGTTGGTTACTCAATCAAGGATATCGGATTAGTACGGAACATGCTGATCAGCGTCGCTTCCGTCGCAACTCTTGGCAAAATGGCGCTCCCATTCAAAGTAAAGATGTTTCTCAGGCAATTTCCGAATTAGAATCCTGTTTAGCAGAATACAGTGGCGAGTATGTGCGCTTAATTGGGGTTGATCCCAAAGCAAAACGGCGAGTCTTAGAACGATTAATTCAGGAACCGGGACAAAATGCCGGTGCTAATAAGGCTCATTCTAGTCAGCCAAAAAGTTCCCAAGGCAGTCAGCAAAGTCAAGGGACAAGTTCACACCTCAGTGGCGAAATCACTGAAAAAATTCAATCCTTGGTTAAGCAAGGTTATAGTATCGCCTTTGAATATGCTGATGAACGTCGCTTCCGTCGTAACTCTTGGCAAAACGGTGGTCAAATCGAAGGCAATGCTAATCAAATTATTAATGAACTCAATGCTCGTTTGGCAGAACATAGCAAAAACTACGTTCGTTTGATAGGCATTGATCCCAAAGCGAAACGTCGGGTCCTAGAAACCTTGATTCACCAACCAGGTCAAGGGGTTAGTAGCCAGCAAAAACGTTCCCAAACGAGTAACAATGGGGCTACTGGACAAAAAGGTAAGCAGCGAGCTTCCCAAGGACACTCCAACCAGAAAAATGGCGGAAGCAAAAAGAGTAACTTACCGAAAGAAACCATTGAGCAAGTGCAATCCTTAATCAGTCAAGGTTATAAAATTGCCACGGAACACGCGAATAAACGACGCTTCAATCTTAATTCTTGGCAAGGTGGCGCTCCCATTGAAGCCACTCGGGAAAAAGAGGTGTTATCTGCTATAGAAAAGGTGTTAGCGGATCACCAAGGAGAATACGTTCGTCTGGTTGGTATCGATCCCAAAGCCAAACGGCGGGTGCTGGAGACAACCATTCAGCAACCGCATTAATGCGCTTGGTAATCAGGCGTCTCGATAATTTTGTAAACCTCTATGGAAGCCATTTAATGGCTCAGTGCCATGTCAGTGCTTTCGCTACCTGCAACCGGTCACACGGAAGTTTATGTAAGTGGTGACGTATCAATTGATGAAACCGCCGCGATCGCGCCTGGAGTCATTCTCCAAGCGACCGCACAAGCGCGGATTGTCATCAAAGCAGGGGCTTGTATTGGAATGGGAACGATTTTAACAGCGAATCAGGGAACAATTGAAATTGGAGAAGGGGCGGTTTTAGGCTCAGGGGTGTTAATGGTCGGTTACGGCAAAATCGGCGATCGCGCCTGTGTTAGTTCTGCAACCACCATTGTGGAAACCTCTGTTGAAGAAATGGCGTTCATTTCCCCAGGAACTTTGTTGGGAGATTCTTCTCGTCAAGCCGATCTGGAAGATGGGGAAACGTCACAGCAGCAACCGAGTCATGAACCCGAAACCAATGGTGCCTCAGCAACAGCCAACGCTAATGTTGTTGGTGAAACGTCAAACAATTACACTCGGTCAAAATCAAATGGCGATTTTGTGAACACTCAAGCTCAGAGAGCTTTTCAAACACCGCATCAAAACCAATTTGCGGGTCAACCGCCCACTAACCCTAATGGGTCTCCCTCATCGCCTTCTAGTAAAAATAGTCAAGCCCACCCCAATGGAGCTCCCTCCTCACCTTCTAGTGAAAATAATCAAGCTCACCCTAATGGAGCTTCATCCTCACCTTCTGGTGAAAATCGTCAAACCGACCCGAACGGGTCTCCATCATCTTTTGGTGAAAGCAGTGAAGCCAATCACAGCGATGACCAGCAGGTGAATTCAGAGCAAGATTCCTCTTCCAACGACAACGCCTCTTCTAATCACACCATTTATGGTCAAACCCATATTGAACGATTAATGGTAACGTTATTTCCTCATAAGCAGCAGTTTAAAAAGCCCAAATAAGGTCACCACTACCCCGAATTTTTACTCAAGAAAAACGAGAGAGAAAACCATTACAGAATTTCAATCTCGCTAAAACCTCTTACAGATGTAAAGAAAAGTTAACAATGACAAATCAAAAACTAACTGATTAAGCAATTGGAAATGATTTGTTATTAAAAATAATCCGTTCTGAACCGTTTATAGTAATTCCTGTAAACGGATTATGGAGCGGGTTTATAATTTTGTAAGACAAAACAATGAGTGCGATTTTTAGACTGAAAAAATTAACTCAACTTCTTGAAACGATAAGTAAAAATGATTTTACTGAAAATTAAATTTTAATTGCAAAAAAGGGAGAGAGTCATGTTAAAGTAAAAAGAGCAAGCGAACCTAATCACAATAGCAAAGCGAAAACGCTTCTCTTGCTTTATTCAATTAAACAAGCAGTTTGACAATCCCCCTTTTAGGAAGTGGGAAGAAATAACTTGCAACTGCATTTGAACTGCTAGGTTAAGATTTCAGCATTCAGGAGAAATCTATGGTACAAACACAACAATCAACTAGTAGCTTTCAGGCTGGTGTCGCAGATTACGCCCTAAGTTACTATACCCCAGAATATACACCAAAGGACACTGACATTCTCGCTGCTTTCCGAGTAACACCACAAGCTGGTGTTCCTGCTGAAGAAGCAGGGGCTGCGGTAGCAGCAGAATCTTCCACCGGAACTTGGACGACGGTTTGGACTGACCATCTGACAGACATTGAACGGTACAAAGGACGTTGCTACGAAATTGAAGAAGTCCCCGGGGAAGATAACCAATACTTTGTTTTTGTTGCCTACCCCATGGATTTATTTGAAGAAGGGTCAGTCACCAACCTGCTCACTTCCATTGTTGGCAACGTTTTTGGATTCAAGGCATTACGGGCCCTTCGTTTAGAAGACCTGCGAATTCCAGTTGCTTATCTGAAAAGTTTCCAAGGTCCGCCTCACGGCATCACGGTGGAACGGGATAAGCTCAATAAATATGGTCGTCCCTTACTCGGTTGCACCCTCAAGCCCAAACTAGGTTTATCCGCGAAAAACTATGGTCGTGCCGCCTATGAATGTCTCCGTGGTGGATTAGATTTCACTAAGGATGACGAAAACGTTAACTCGCAGCCCTTTATGCGGTGGCGCGATCGCTACCTATTTGTTGTAGAAGCAATTAATAAAGCCCAAGCTGAAACCAACGAGATTAAAGGACACTATCTCAACGTTACGGCTCCCACCTGTGAGGAAATGCTCAAGCGGGCTGAGTTTGCAAAAGAACTGGGTGCGCCCATTATTATGCACGACTACCTCACTGGTGGCTTTACTGCCAACACGACTTTGGCCAAGTGGTGTCGCGATAACGGCATGCTGTTGCACATTCACCGTGCCATGCACGCGGTGATTGACCGTCAACGGAATCATGGTATCCACTTCCGTGTTCTAGCTAAATGCTTGCGGATGTCAGGTGGTGACCACCTCCACGCTGGCACCGTTGTCGGTAAGTTAGAAGGTGATCGGGCTTTAACGCTAGGCTTTGTTGACCTGATGCGAGAAGATCACATTGAAGAAGATCGCTCTCGAGGAGTCTTCTTTACTCAAGATTGGGCTTCTATGCCAGGCGTTATGGCAGTGGCTTCGGGTGGTATTCACGTTTGGCACATGCCAGCCTTGGTTGATATCTTCGGCGACGATTCCTGCTTACAATTCGGTGGTGGAACCCTAGGACACCCCTGGGGCAATGCGCCTGGCGCTACTGCCAACCGGGTTGCTCTGGAAGCCTGCGTTCAAGCTCGCAATGAAGGTCGTAACCTGGCTCGCGAAGGAAGCGAAGTCATTAAAGAGGCAGCTCGCTGGTCTCCCGAGCTAAAAGAAGCTACCGAACTTTGGGAAGAAATCAAGTTCGAATACGACACTGTCGATACGCTGTAAGTTCACGAATAACTGTTCTAATTCGGGTTGGGAAAGGTTAAATTATCATGTATTCCGAACGAGTCGCTCAAGAAACTGCTAATCTTCTAAAAGATTATCTAACGTACCAAGCTGTACGAACGATTCTGGATCAATTAGCAGAAACCGATCCCAACCAAGCCCTCTGGCTGCGAAAATTCTCTGGACAGTATAATTTGCGAGATAGTGAATCCTACCTCCAAGCCTTAATGGCAGAGAGGAAGGATCTAGTGATGCGAATTATGAAAGT
>JAHEOB010000026.1 GCA_018610095.1 Halothece sp. MAG | reverse complement strand
TATGGCATTAACTCGGATATTGTGTTCTCCTAATTCCGCAGCTAAATAACGAACACTCATTTCTAATCCCGCTTTGGCAATGCCCATCACATTATAGTTGGGCACCACCCGTTCTCCGCCTAGATAGGTCAGGGTAACAATGCTACCCCCATCATTCATCAGAGGTTTGGCTGCTTGCGCTAAACGGGTGAGAGAATAGGTACTAATCTCCAACGCTTGGTTAAACCCTTCTCGTGAGGTTTGACTAAACTCTCCTGAAAGTTCTTCTTTCCCTGCAAAGGCAAGGGAGTGAACCAGAATATCCAGTTTTCCCCACTGTTGGGAAACCGCTTGGAAGGTTTCTTCAACTTGATTGTCATCTTGGACATCACAGGGTAAAAACAAGCTGGGATTCAGCGGCGATACCAGTTCTTTTACTTTTTTCTCAAACCGCCCCTGTTCATCGGGAAGATAGGTTACTCCCAACTCGGCACCAGCCCGATGGAGTTGTTGAGCAATGCCCCACGCGATGGAGCGGTTATTGGCGATTCCTGTAACTAGCGCTTTTTTCTGACTTAGATCCAGCATTATGGTTTAACTTCACAACAGTGGTTCTAGATTACCATCGCGGGGAAACAAGTTGCTCAGGAATGATTAAATTGTAAAGGAATAGCTGGATTACACTTCTGCTGGTGGCGCGGATTCGCCCCATGCTTTGTTCTCTGCTAAGGAAGGGTTATGACCATTGCCTGCTGCTCCATGTGCCTTCTCATGAAGTGTTCCATGGGTATGACCATTACCGTTGCGAGGTTGAATGACCCCGTATCCGCCATGATTGCGTTGATAGATGACATTAATTTCTCCTGTGTCTTGATTGCGAAAGACATAAAAGTCGTGATCCACCAGTTGCAATTGTTCTTTTGCTTGTTCAATGCTCATGGGAGGCATGGCAAAATATTTAAAGCGCACGACATCCTCAGGGAGTTCAGGACTGCGATCGCTGATCAGGTCTTCACTAACCGGTTCAGGAGCAACCATTTCTGCTGTTTTAGGACTTTCGTGGGTTTTCTTATGCAGATGTTTTTCTTTATATTTGCGAAGCTGACGAGCAATTTTGTCGGCAACTAAATCAATGCTGGCATATAAATCGCCACTTTTTTCTTGGGCTCGAATCACTTTACCACTGGCATAAACAGTGACTTCTGCTTGAGCGCGATC
This sequence comes from Halothece sp. MAG, assembly GCA_018610095.1. GTDB lineage: Bacteria > Cyanobacteriota > Cyanobacteriia > Cyanobacteriales > Rubidibacteraceae > Halothece. Next base: position 1,974 of record JAHEOB010000026.1, on the reverse strand, counting down.
AGTGACACGGGAATTATGGGCGACTGATAAATGAACATCGACTTTTGAGGTAATATTTTGAAAGTGCTTAACAGCATTTTCTAACTTTTCTTCAACATAATTGCGGATAGCTTCCGTTACTTCGATATTATTGCCCTGAATTAAAAGCTTCATATTTAACGACTCCATCTTATAATCTTGTCTCAATTGATTGTCTTCTCCCTTGAAAGTTTTTGGGAGAAATGTAGAAAACGAACGTAGGGATTTCGATTATGAGTTCCTTAAAACACTAAAAAGCATCAACCATTTTCCTTAAAATTACTTTATGTAATGAGAAGTTGGATATCAATAGAAGGGAGTTATCGATGGGGAAAAGCTTATTCCTCCTATTCCTTTAAATCCTAGTTCTAGGGTAACATTTGGTATGGGGGGTAACGATGCTTACCGAGACGCTTTTTAATGGTTGTTAACATTTCTTGTTAAAATTGAGAAACATCAAGAGCAAAACGGTGACTATTGCAACGACGTTGTTGTTTAAAAAATCAAGGACAAGTGCCCTATGAACTGGCATGGGAACAACAGCAATCCTTAGTTCAACAACGGATTGAGCATCCTGAGTTAGAGGATGTGTTAATGCTTTTAGAGCATCCGCCTGTTTATACCTTGGGAACGGGGGCTGATGAGCAATACCTGAAATTTAATCCTAAACAGTCTTCCATTCCCGTGCATCGCACCGAACGCGGTGGAGAAGTGACTTATCATTGTCCCGGACAACTCGTTGCTTATCCCATTTTAAACTTGGCTTATTATCAAAAAGACTTACATTGGTATTTACGCCAATTAGAAACGGTACTGATTCGCACCTTACAAGACTACGGTTTGCCAGCGGTTCAACAAGCAGGATTAACAGGGGTATGGATTAATGGGGTTAAAGTGGGGGCTATTGGCATTAAAGCCAAACGGTGGATTACGATGCACGGGTTTTCTTTAAATGTGTGTCCTGATTTAAGCGGATTTGATGCCATTGTTCCTTGTGGATTGCGCGATCGCGCTGTGGGGAGTCTGCAACAATTTTGCCCTGATATTACCGTTTCTCAAGTTCGCAAAGATATTGTCCGTCATTTTGCCCAAGTTTTTGCTGTGGAAATCTATGAAGCCTAACTGGCTTTACGTTTCCTTTGTTGCTGTTTCTGAGAGTTTGTTTGTTGAGTAGGTTGGGTGGTGTCAGTTTCTTGACTTGATTGCAGCGTCGTCCGCCCATTACGAGTCACTTGTAACATTTCACTCAAACGATTTTCTAAATCCAACAACACTGAAGCTGCATAATTATCGGCATCCTTGCGTAACTGTTCACATTCGGCATCCGCTTGTTGACGGAGTTGTTCAATTTCTTGTAACGTCTGTTGCCGTAATTGATCACACTCTTGTTCGGCTTCACTACGAATTTCCGCTGCCTCTTGACGGGCTTGTTGAATAATGCCAGTTTGATCTTTAATGTTAGAAGCCTCTTGTTGGGCTTGTTCAATTATTTCATCCCGTTGTGCTTGCGCTTGTTGCAGAATATTCTGTTGTTCCTGAACAATAGACTGGGCTTGTTCAAAGGCATAGGGTAAACTTTCGAAAAGTTGATCCATATATTGAATAAACTTTTCCTCATTAATAAACTTGTAAGGTGTTAGCGGAATATTATTATTGTTTAGAATAAATTCTTCGAGTTGCTGGAGTTTTTCTTGGATAATGAGTTGTTCTGAGGAAGGTTGGTATTGGTTTGGGGTTGATTGGGATTCGCTATAGGAGTTTTGTTGTACCATTTATATAAATCGAGGGCAACACTTTCAGGAATTAAATGCTCTACTGAGCCACCGAAGCGAGCAATTTCTTTAACAACGCTACTACTTAAAAAACTATATTCATTAGAGGTGGCTAAGAAAACGGTTTCAATGCTTTCCGAGAGGGTTTGATTGGTATGAGCCATTTGTAATTCTTTTTCAAAAT
>JAHEOB010000025.1 GCA_018610095.1 Halothece sp. MAG | reverse complement strand
TTTTTGAAGAAAAGAATGCCCTTCTTTATTATCCCGTTTATTATGAAGGAAACGAATGCAGTTCCAACGTAATTTATACCGGTGCTGCACCGAATCAACAGATTACGGACTCCATTCCTTATTGTTATGAAAACTTTGGTCCTAGAGGTTTCTTTGTTGGATCAGATTATATTTATCCCAAAGAAAGTAATCGCATCGCCAAAGCGGAACTAAAGAAACAAGGTGGCGAAGTCGTTGGCGAAGAATATGCAGCTCTAGGAACCACAGAGTTTGTCACGATTATTAATAAAATTAAGCAGGCTAATCCCGATTTTGTTTTAAGCAATTTAGTGGGCGATAGTGTTCCTGCTTTTTATCGACAATATAAAAATGCTGGTATTAGTGCAAGCGATATCCCCATTATGGCGTATCCCACAACTGAACAAGAAATTAAAGCCATGGGTCCCCAATATGCAGAAGGTCACTATACCAGCTTTAATTACTTCCAAAGCGTGGATACCCCAGAGAACAAACAGTTTGTCAGTGAGTTTAAGAAAATGTTTGGAGATGACCGGGTCACCAACGGGGTCATGGAAGCAGCTTACCTGCAAACTTTCTTCATGGCGCAAGCAATGAAAGATGTGCTGGAAGCTGGGAAAGAAATTAATACCAAAACTTTACGGGAAGCCACCCGGGGACAAGTCTTTAATGCTCCCCAGGGCAAAGTAAAAGTTGATCCTGATAACTATCACACTTATCTTTATGCTCGCATTGGCCGATGGAAATCAGACGGTCAAGCTGAGATTATCCAGTCTAGCCCTTCAGCAGTGAAGCCGGTTCCTTGGAGTCAAGCCTTATATCCGGGACGGAAGTGTGTTCATCCCAGTCCTGATGATCGCAGTGATCCAACTAAAGAAACGGGTAAAGACAAACTCGAAACTAAGTACTTAGAAAGTTAATTGCAAGGGGAAGAGTTTTCCTCTTCTGGGGGTCGAGAAAAGGAGTCAAATAGTGTTGAATCAGCTGGCACTCACCTATTTATTTGCTCAAAATTCCGGTTTTCAAATGGTCCCTATAATCAATCAGTTGATCAGTGGAGTAGGTATTGTCGGTATTTTGTTACTGACCGGATTGGGATTGGCTATTACCTTTGGCGTCATGGGCATTATTAACTTAGCTCATGGTGAATTTATTATGTTAGGCGCTTATGTCACCGTTTTCATGCAAGAAACCTTTGACATGGACTTGTTACTGACTATTCCCTTTGCTTTTGTGGTAACTGCGGTGATTGGGGCCTTAATTGAGTTAACAATTATTCGGCGACTGTATGGTCGTCCCTTAGAAACCTTGTTAGCTACTTGGGGATTAAGTATTGTTTTGCGCGGTGTCATTAAGCTGATATTTACGGCGAAGTTAAAGTATGTGCAATCTCCCTCCTACCTGTCAGGAAATTTGAAGTTGCTAACAAATGGGGAAGGACTTCCTCTAATCTCTATTTCCTATTATCGTCTGTTTATTATTGGGATCGCGATCGCGCTATTTTTAATTACCGCCTATCTCCTGTATGGCACAAGTTTAGGCCGACAAATGCGAGCGGTGACCCAAAATCGTGATATGGCAAAATGCCTGGGCATCAACACTAGGTTAGTGGATATGGGGACTTTTGCTTATGGCTGCGGCTTAGCTGGAATTGCTGGTACAGTTCTTTCTTCTCTAAAAAGTGTCTCACCGCCAATGGGTCAAGATTACCTAGTTGACGCTTGGATGGTGGTCGTTACCGGCGGGGTGGATAAACTCATTGGCACCCTAGCTGGTGCATTTTTAATTGGCGAATCCAACGCGATCATTGCCTTTTTGCTCAATGATCCAGCTGCTCGCGTCATTGTCCTCGCAGCCGTCATCGTCCTAATTCGTTATCGCCCAGAAGGACTCTTTACTATCCAGAAACGCGGTTAAGTGATACGCCATTATAGAGGAATTTGTAATGACACAAGTACTTCCAGGCCAGCAAAAACGCACCTTTCCCAGTAAATTTGCCCTGATGGTTGGGATTGGTTTTGTGATTTTCGCAATATTTCCCTTATTTTTTGGGGAATTTCAAACTTCATTAATGGCCAAGCTGTTTTTGTTTGGAACTCTCGCCATCGCTTTGGACTTAGTGTGGGGCTTTACGGGCATTCTTAGTTTTGCCCAAGGGGTCTTTTTTAGCCTCGGCGGGTATGCCATGGCATATTACCTGAAATTCAATCTAGCTGCCGGAGCAAGTGATTACGGGGGTGGCTTGCCCGAATTTATGGTCTCCAACGGGTTAGAACAACTCCCTTGGTTTATTGCTCCCCTTCAATCCTTTCCTATTGCTATGGTGGCAATGGTCTTAGTGCCAGCAGGATTTGCCTACCTGATTGGTTGGTTTATTTTTACGTCCCGAGTCAGTGGCGTTTATATTACCATTATTAGCCTTGCCATTGCCTCAGCTCTCAATACTTTGTTTGTGAGCCAGCAAGCTTATACGAATGGCACTAACGGCCTTAGTGATATTGCCCCACTTACTTTGTTCGGTGCCAAAATCCCTCTGATTGGGTTGTATTGGATGTGCCTTATTTTTACGACAGCAGTTTTAATGGGGGCATGGTGGCTAACGAAATCAAACTTGGGCTTAATTCTCCGTTCCATTAAGGAAAATGAGGCGAGAGTTTCCTTTTTAGGTTACAACATTGCCAGTTACAAAATATTTATCTGGACTTTATCAGCCGGAATTGCTGGAATTGCTGGCGGATTGTTTGTCGCACTCAACCAGTTTATCTCACCGGTATATATTGCCGTTCCTTTTGGTACTCAAGTCGTTATTTGGGTTGCCATTGGCGGACGCGGAAGCCTCATTGGTCCTTTAGCAGCTGCCATTATTTTAGGACAAATCCAGAATTATGCGGAACAAATCACGCAAGACTGGCAATTAATCATCGGGGTATTGCTTTTAATTGTGGTGTTGTTTATTCCTAATGGTTTGATTAGCTTAATTCCTAAGCAATCAAATCAGGTAACAAGTGCTAGCAAAAGTGCTTCTTCCTAATCTTGTGCCGGTTATTTCTAAGCCCAACTTTTTGATGGGATAACCCTGTCACATTTTTCGCCACTAACTTAAGGAGTGTTTACTATGACGAGTTTACTTTCTGTTCAAAACTTACAAGTGGAATTTTACGGATTTAAAGCCCTCAATGGCGTTAATTTAGACATTGGCGATCGCGAATTAGTAACGATTATTGGTCCCAATGGGGCGGGGAAAAGTACATTGCTGGATGCGATTGTCAGTAAATCACCAGTGGCAAACGGTCAGATTAACTATCAAGGCAAAGAAATTACCAATCTCCCGCCCTACCAAATTGCTCGTCTGGGAATTGGACGTAAATTTCAAAATCCTAATGTTTATGATGAGTTAACCGTTTTTGAAAATTTATTACTTGCGCTAAAAGGCTCGAATGGGGTTTTTGCCTCCATTTTCTCCCGACTAACGAAGTGGAAACGCCAGAAAATTACCACCGTTTTAGAACAAATTGGATTAACAGAATCTGCCGGAACCAAGGTAGCTGCTCTTTCTCACGGACAAAAACAATGGGTGGAAATTGGCATGATCTTAGCCCAAGATCCCAAATTAATCCTTTTGGATGAACCAACGGCTGGAATGACGCCTGAAGAAACCCATGCCACTGGGGAACTTATCCAGTTACTGTCAGAAGTTCATGCGGTGGTAGTGATTGAACATGACATGGAATTAGTTAAACAAATTGCGAAACGAGTAATCGTCCTTCACCAAGGACAAACCTTGGCAGAAGGAAGTGTTCAAGATATACAAAATAATGAACAAGTTTTGGAGGTGTATCTCGGTCGTGAACAAATCGACGTCACTGCTTGAATTATCTAATGTTACGGCTGGCTATGGCCAAAGCCCTGTTTTATTGGATGTCAACCTGAGTGTCAATCAAGGGGAATTAGTCTGTTTATTAGGTCGTAATGGGGTGGGAAAAACAACCCTATTGCGTAGTATTATGGGTCTCAATCCTTTAACTAGTGGCAGTATTATTTTTGATGCTGATGATATTAGCAAAACGCCTACGTTTAAACGAGTTAAATATGGCATTGCTTACATTCCCCAAGGACGAGAAATTATGCCTTATTTATCTGTAGAGGATAATTTGAAATTGGGATTGGCTGGAAGTGGCAAAAAAGGAAAGAGCATTCCCAAAGAAATTTTTGATTTCTTTCCCATGTTACGAGATAATCTGTCTCGGAAAGGGGGATTATTAAGTGGGGGACAACAACAACAATTAGCTATTGCTAGAGGTTTAATGGCTAATCCCAAACTTATGTTATTCGATGAACCAACCGAGGGCATTCAACCTTCAATTGTCCAAGAAATTGAACAGACATTGAAACGAATTAATGAAGAAAAAGGAATTACCGTAGTTGTCGTAGAACAAAAAATTGACTTTGTGCGTCAATTAGCACAACGGTTTTTTATGATGGAAAAAGGGAAAATTGTTGCAAGGGGAAAGAGTGAAGAATTAACGGATAGCTTAGTGAATCAATATTTAGCTGTGTAAAATTCGATGCTGGTGTTCACTCATCGCCTAAATCGAACCCTTAATTGGCAAGCAACTGACACTTTATCTCTAAAGGCAGAAGCGCGATCGCGCCCTCGGCAACATTTAAAATTAGATAGCGGTGAACCTTGCTATTTACGTTTACCCCGAGGAACCATTTTGCAGCAAGGCGATTATTTACAAGCCGAAAATGGGGATCAAATTGCCCGCATTATCGCCAAAGCGGAAGCAGTGATGACCGTTAAAGCTCATCATTTTGAGCAATTACTCCAAGCAGCGTATCATTTGGGAAATCGCCATGTTCCAATAGAAATTACAACTGATTACTTACGGTTTTCCCCTGACCCTGTATTAGAAAAAATGCTATTACAAATGGGTTTAAAAGTAGTGGAGGAAACGGCCCCGTTTTTTCCTGAAATGGGAGCTTATTCCCATCACCATTAAATATGAATAATACGACGTTATTGAAATTATTACAACTATCGAGTTCTGCCTTACCGTTGGGTGCCTATAGTTATTCCGAAGGCTTAGAAACCGCCATTGAACAGCAAACAATTAATACCGAACAGGAACTATTAGCATGGTTGCATCAAGAACTTTCCCACGGGGCAATTCGCTTAGAAACAGCTTTAATGTTACGGAGTTATCGTTGTTGGTTAGCTGGGGATTTAGAAGGATTAACCTATTGGAATCAATGGGGAAGTGCGGTTAAAGAAACAGCAGAATTGCGGGAACAAAGTTGGCAAATGGGTAACAGTCTCACTCGATTGTTATTGGCATTGGAGGGAAATCACGACAACAATCATTTAGCAACCGCAATTAAAGCAGTGGGAAAACCTTGTAACTACGCGATCGCGCTGGGAATCACTGCAGCCCATTGGCAAATTGACCAACATTCAGCGATTTTAGGTCACTTTCACAGCTGGGCAACCAATTTAATCAATGCTGGCGTCAAATTAATTCCATTAGGTCAAACCACAGGACAACAATTATTATTACAACTCCATCCGGAAATGGAAACAGCAGCCACCACCATTGCTAAATTAACCGATGAGGAATTATATAGCTGCAACTGGGGATTAGCCCTGGCAAGTATGCAACATGAAACCCAATACAGTCGTTTATTTCGGAGTTAACCCATGGATGAAACGTTACGAGTGGGAATAGCAGGACCGGTGGGATCTGGAAAAACCGCGTTGTTGGATGCGTTATGTAAAACCATGCGCGATTCCTATCAAATTGCGGTTGTTACCAATGATATTTATACTCAAGAAGATGCTCAATTTTTGGTTGACTCTCAGGCACTACAACGCGATCGCGTTTTGGGTGTTGAAACAGGCGGATGTCCCCATACTGCCATTCGAGAAGATGCCAGCATCAACTTATCTGCCATTGAACAACTAGAAGAAACCTTCCCATCGCTGCAATTACTCTTTATGGAAAGTGGTGGGGATAACTTAGCAGCCACGTTTAGCCCAGAATTGGTTGATCTCACAATCTACGTTATTGATGTTTCTGCTGGTGATAAAATTCCTCGCAAAGGGGGACCGGGCATTACCAAATCCGATTTATTAGTCATTAATAAAATTGACTTAGCCCCTTATGTCGGTGCTGATTTATCAGTCATGGAACGAGATGCCAAACGGATGCGCAAAGAGAAGCCATTTGTTTTTACGAATTTACAAACGCAACAGGGATTAAGCACTGTGCAAGACTTTATTCATTCTCATTCAATTTAACAAATGCGCGATCGCACAATGGGGATATCAATCATAGCCCAGAACGTGCTTAATTAATCCATGATTTTGATCCAGCAATTTCTAATTGCTTCAGGATTGTTTGGAGGGCTCGTTCCGCAAATTTCTGATCAATCGTATATCTGGGATTAATCAGTCGTCTAATTTTTTCTTTATCGACATCCAACCAACTCGCTAAACGTGAGGTAGTTATCCTGTATTGCCACATAGCAGAATAAACTTCAGCTTTCCATGCTATCTCTATAGGAACAGGAATTAAGTATTGTTGGTTGGTTCTTGAACTTGGTAAGGGAATTACCATCTCCTCATCAATCCGTGCCGCGATCGCTTCTGCTAAACAATCAGAGGCTTCACTAAGACACTGTGCTTTGGTTTCTCCTTGGGTAATTGCTTCAGGTAAGTCTGGAAAGGTAACAACAAAGCCTCCATCCTCTTGATCAGCAACTAACCTAGCAGGAAATGCAAATAACTTAAACTCCATTATTAGTTTCCGTAAATATCTTCCCGAGATAATCCTAGTTGTTCAAGCATCGCTTGTAGCGTTCCAGTTTTTAGTTCATCTTTGGGATTACGTACAATTGTAAAACGGTCACCAAAGTATAAAGTTACATGACTACCCTTGCCGCGTTTTTTATCAACACGAACCTCAATATTTCGCTGTTTCCCAATCTGTTTAACTCGTTTGATAAACTCATTACCCCTCATGAAATAGGTGTGCTACTGTTTTGGAAAGTTATTAACTCATAATATCATTGGGTAAATGTTACGATTAGCTCCTTTTGATGTAATTAATGCTAGAACTTTCAAATCAAACCAGTTCCCGATGGTCGGGGATTCTAAAACTAAGCTACCAAAAGCAAGGAAACACGACACAACCCATTCAAACCTATAGCCAAGCCCCGTATAAATTACAACGTCCATTTTATCCAGAAGGGAAAGGGATTTGTTATAGTACCATCCTTCATACCGCTGGCGGGATCGTAGGGGGCGATTATCTTTCCCAGTCGATTCAATTGCAACCTCAAACGCATGCAGTGATTACTACTGCCAGTGCCAGTAAAATTTATGGTAGTAATGGCTTAACCGCAGAACAAGAAACCCAAATTGATGTCGGGGAGAATGCTTGTTTAGAGTATCTTCCTAGAGAAATGATTGTTTTTGACAAAGCACAATATCGTCAACGTTTAAACGTTAATCTCGCTTCGACAGCAACTTGGCTAAGTTGGGAAATTGTTCGTTTTGGGCGTTCTGCGAGAGGAGAGAAATTTCAGGAGGGGGATTGGCGTTCTGCAACCCAAGTTTGGCAGGATGGACAATTAATTTGGGTGGATCGCGGTTGGCTACCAGGGGGCAAACAGGTATGGGAAAGCCCTCATGGATTAGGAGGCTATCCCTTAGTGGGAACATTGGTTTGGGTCGGAAAACCAGTTTCTTCACAATTA
>JAHEOB010000024.1 GCA_018610095.1 Halothece sp. MAG | reverse complement strand
GCAAAGGCATTACGTCCTGAATGTTTGCCAAGAATAATATGGTTACTGGTCCAACCAATGGATTCTGCGTCAATGATTTCGTAAGTTTGCTTGTTCTTGAGAACCCCATCTTGGTGAATACCCGATTCATGGGCAAAGGCATTTGCCCCCACAATCGCTTTATTGGGTTGAATAGGCATGCCTGTGAGATTGGAGACTAAGCGCGAGGTTTTATAGATTTCTTTGGTATTAATGCTGGTTAATGGTTCTTCCGATTCTGCCGGACGACCGAAGAAGGGATTATAAAATTGACGACGCACATGCAGTGCCATCACCAACTCTTCTAATGCGGCATTGCCAGCCCGTTCGCCAATCCCGTTAATGGTGCATTCCAGTTGTCTTGCCCCATTTTGAATCGCCGAAAGGAAGTTGGCAACTGCTAAACCTAAGTCATTATGACCATGCACGGAAATAATAGCCTGATCCATATTGGGCACATTTTCTCGCAAGCCCCGAATTAATGCCCCAAATTCTTCTGGGGTAGTATAGCCCACTGTATCAGGAATATTGATGGTGGTTGCGCCTGCTGCGATCGCGCTTTCTACTACTTGATATAAAAAGTCACGATCTGATCGCACAGCATCTTCTGCGGAAAATTCCACATCATCAGTAAAGGTTTTGGCATAACTGACCATTTTGGGAACACTTTCTAAGACTTGCTCCTTGGTCTTACGCAATTTATATTCAAGGTGAATATCAGATGTGGCAACAAAGGTGTGAATGCGCCCTTTTGCTGCTGGCGCGATCGCTTCTCCTGCTGCTTTTATATCTGCTTCTCTGGCTCTTGCTAAGGCACAGACAGTAGGGCCATCTTCCGTTCCCACAGTTTCGGCAATCTGTTTAACGGCATCAAAATCCCCCGGACTGGAATAAGGAAATCCTGCTTCCAAAACATCCACGCCTAGACGATAAAGGGCACGGGCAATACTCAGTTTTTCATCGGTGTTTAGGGTTGCCCCTGGGGATTGTTCACCATCTCGTAGGGTGGTATCAAATATGATGATGCGATCGCGTTGCGTAGTAGTCATAAAGGCCTCACCAATCTTTCAATAACAATTAATTTAAGGGTCTAGTTTTTAATTTTAATCGATTTTTTCAATACTTTCTCGAATATCGTTTAAGTCAATATAACGGTCAGTGGCATTCCGTAATTCCCGTGCAATCATCCCTTCGGTTGAGACAACAGTAATATGGGTATTTTTGGATCGTAATAGCTCGATCGCGCGCTCAAAGTCGCCATCCCCACTAAATAAGATCACCCGATTATATTGCTCAACCGTATTGAACATATCGATAACAATCTCAATATCTAAATTTGCTTTTTGGGAATAGCGTCCTGAAATATCATCATAATATTCCTTTAAAATTTTTGTGCGTACGGTATAACCTAAACTAATTAATGCATCTCGAAACCCTCTTTGATCTTGCGAATCTTTCAGTCCGGTGTACCAAAATGCATTGACAAAACTAATATTGGGATCATTTTTAAAATAATCTAAAATCCTTCTGGGATCAAAAAACCAACCATTCTTTTGTTGGGCATAAAACATATTATTACCGTCTATAAATATCGAGAGACGGTTTGTCGTACAGTTCATACCTTGATAACTAATATAAAACAATAGATAGTCCTAGGATTAATTAACAATCAACTTCAAATAAAAAAATAATAGAAATAAAAAGCATAACATCCCTTTCCCTGATTTAATTAATCAAGGAAGTGAGATTACTAAATGATTAACTAACAGAAAGTAATCAATAAATGATTTACTATCCGAAACCGAAAATTATAAAATAAACTAGTTGCAATGTAAGCAATTAATAACCATCATGAATCAATAGATAATTTGTTTCAATGAAAACGATTAATAAATAAATAGCGTAAGTTTCTAAACTAGAATATAAGGATTAAGTTCCAAAAAGGAAAGAACGAGAAAAGACAGAGCCTTATCCCACTCTACCTCACTTACTCAATGATATCGAATTTTGAAATGAAAATAGAATGATGTGGTCACAACCATTAGAAAAGATAACCACCTTTCCATTGCTGAAAGGCGAAGCCCATTTACCGTGGCGAAGTTGCTTATTGTCAGGAATCCTAATGGGGGCTGCCTCTGCCCCAGTTAACGCTTGGTTTTTAGCATGGATTGCTTTAATCCCAGTTTGGATTTGGCTGATGACGCGATCGCGATTTCGCCTCATTAATCTTATTCCTCCCATTGCATTTGCCATTGGTTATCACGGAGTTGCCATCTATTGGATTACAGGCATCCATCCCATGACTTGGATGGGAGTCCCCTGGTTGGCTAGCCTCTTGATTGCAATTTTTTGCTGGCTAGCCATTATTACTTGGGGCATCATTTTAGTTTCCCTGTGGTCATTGGGAATGCTTGGTATTACTCAGAAGTTAAATCATCCTTTGCAGCGAGTTTTGATGGGAGTGACACTTTGGTGTGGTTTAGAAACTTTATGGAGTTATTCCCCCCTGCACTGGACAACATTTGCTTTCACCCAAAGTCCTCATAACTTACCGATTTTACAACTTCTCTCCCTATCAGGTACAACCACCGTAACCGCTATCATTGTTGCTGTTAATGGCTTACTAGCAGAAGCAATCATTCTAAATTACCGAAAAGGCAACAGGAAAATCTTTGCTGCCAATTTAACCCAAGCCGCGATCGCGCTACTGGTAGTTACTCATTTATTCGGATGGTGGCTTTATACGCGTCCTCTGGAGACGCCTCAGGAAAATGCGATCAACGTGGGAATTATCCAAGGTAATGTTCCCAATGAAATCAAACTGAATCCCCAAGGACGGCGTAAAGCCATTGAAGGTTATACCAGTGGCTACAGTAAACTTGCCCAAGCAGGGGCTGATGCCGTTTTAACCCCAGAAACAGCACTCCCAATGCAGTGGAAAAAACAAGTTAGGCAAGGTCGTTATTTTTATCAGGCAATCTTAGAAGAAACCATCCCAGCATGGGTGGGAGCATTTGGAAATAAAGATGGTAACAGTACCAATAGCCTCTTTAGCGTTGATGGAAATGGAAATACGCTCAGTCGCTTTGATAAAGTCAAACTAGTTCCATTAGGAGAATATATTCCCTTGGAAAGCCTTTTAGGGCAATTTGTGGATCGCTTGTCGCCTTTAGACTCTCAATTTGCCCACGGGAATCCCAATCAAACATTTACCACTCCCTTTGGGAAAGCCATTGTTGCCATTTGTTATGAATCAGCATTCGGGGAACATTTTCGTCAACAAGCAGCCCGTGGCGGAAAATTTATTCTCAGTGTTGCCAACAATGATCATTACGATCCCAGTATGCCTGCCCAACATCATGCCCAAGATATCATGCGTGCCATTGAAACCGATCGCGCTGTAGTTCGGGCAACCAATACGGGATATTCTGCCATTATTGATCCCAAAGGAAAGACGCATTGGCAATCAAAACTCGATCAATATCAAACTCATCTTGGTACGATTTATAAGCGAGACACTCAAACATTATATGTTCGCTGGGGTAATTGGTTGATGTGGGTTTTATTAACTTCAGCAATAATCATTTTCTTTAATCAAAAACTCAAACACTATCTCAATAAAACTTAATTTTTGCTGGATTTTGCCATTCAACTCAAGCAATGGTTTTTATTCATTATGAATCTCTTTGTTACTATAAAAAATAAAATTATAGTTATCCTATTTCTGGATTTGAATGGATTTTTAGAGATTAAAAATCTTAGTTAAAGTCAATGTCGGAACCAAATTCTCAATACAATCCTCAGTTTAGCGAACAAGTGACAAATCCGGTTGTTGGCGAAGGAAATGTTATCTATAATTACTATTATTATCGTCAGGAAACTCAACCATCTAAGCAACCGGAAACTGATGATGAAAGTCTCCCTTGCCCCTACAAAGGATTATTCCATTTTGAACCTGAAGATGCGGAATTTTTCTTTGGACGTGATCTGTTTATTGAAGAACTTTATCGTGCCACAAATACTCGTAATCTAATTCCTGTTCTCGGTGCTTCAGGAAGTGGTAAATCCTCAGTAGTTTTAGCAGGATTGGTTCCAAAATTACAACAGCAAGGGCAGTGGCAGTTTACCCACTTTCGTCCTAGTAATGATCCCTTTTATGCGATCTGTTTAGCGTTAATTCCTTTATATGCGCCTAGCTTAAATCAAACTGAGCGGATTAGCCAAGCTCGGGAACTAGCCTCCCGTTTACGTCAAGGCAAGATAGTCCTAAGTGATGTCATCAAACAAATTCAGCACCATCATCCCAATGAGAAAATTTTATTAATTGCCGATCAGTTTGAAGAAATTTATACCCTCTGTTGGGATGCAGACATTCGTCGTGATTTTGTCAATCAATTAATTTCCATCTTTCAAAATGATCAATCATTCTCGCAAGTGGTTTTGGTGCTAACCATGCGGGCAGACTTTTTAGACAATGCCCTATCAGACCCTTTATTTGCTGATCAATTGCGCACAGCTGATCTAAAAATCCGTTCCATGAATCGCGAGGAACTGTCAGAAGTGATTGAAAAACCAGCAAATAAATTGGGAGTGACCTTGGAACAGGGATTAGTGGAACGCAT